>VSOD01000600.1 GCA_009774655.1 Lachnospiraceae bacterium | reverse complement strand
ACATAGAGTAGTATTGGAAGCGGGGAGGGTATCAGTATGGCACAAGTGCAACTGGGCGTGATCGAGGCGCGTTTTGCGGATATGATCTGGGAGCGGGAGCCGGTCAGATCTTCCGAACTGGTAAAGCTGGCGGCGGAAGTGTTTCAGTGGAAAAGGACGACTACCCACACGGTGCTGAAACGCCTGTGTGACAAGGGGCTGTTTGAAAACAATAAGGGGACGGTCACCTGCCGGATCACCCGGGAGCAGTTTTATTCTCTGCAGAGCAGGAAATTCGTGGAGGATTCTTTTGCCGGTTCGCTGCCTGCTTTTGTGGCCGCTTTTACGAAGGAAAAAGCGCTGACGCCCGAAGAGGCAGCGGAGATCAGACGGATCATTGATGAGGCGTAGCGGACGGGAAGTTGACAGGGGGTGAGGGTATGGAAATGGAAATGATTTTCCTGAATGTGTTCAACAGGAGTCTTGCGGCAGGGTGGTTGATCCTGGCGGTCATTGTCGTGCGTTTTTTGCTGAAAAAAGCGCCAAGACGCCTGAGCTGTGTGCTGTGGGCGGTTGTGGCGGTCAGGCTTTTGTGTCCGTTTTTTCCGGCAAGCTCGTTCAGCCTGATACCAAGCGGGGAGACGATCAGCGCGGAAGCTGTCAGATTTGCGCCGGCGCCGGCTATTGACAGCGGTATTCCGGCTTTGAATGAAGCGCTGAATCCGATGATCGGTGAGCGGTTTGCGCCGGCGCCGGGGACAAGTGTGAATCCGCTCTACATCTGGGCGGCAATCGCTGGCATTGTCTGGCTTGTGGGCGTCGCCGTGATGGCCGGATATGCGTTGCTCAGCAGCCTGCGGATGCGCAGCGTGGTACGGGAGGCTGTGCCGCTGGGGATGTGTGGAGAGTCGTATGAGACCGGGGAAGTGGAGGCGTGCGGAGAGTCGTATGAGACCGGGGAAGCGGGGACATGTGCAGAGCCGCACAGGGCCAGGCCGCTGGAGACAGGGGCTGCGCTGCCGGATAATGTATGGCTGTGTGATGCGGTAAGATCTCCGTTTATTCTGGGGATTGTCAGGCCGAAGATTTATCTGCCTTCCGGTATTACGAGAGAACAGATGCTTTGCATCCTGGCTCATGAACAGGCCCATGTAGAGCGGCTGGATCATTGCCTGAAACCCTTTGGCTGGCTGCTTTTGTCGGTCTACTGGTTCCATCCGCTTGTGTGGATAGCTTATATGCTTTTTTGCAGGGATCTGGAGCTTGCCTGCGATGAAAAGGTGGTGGGCGGCATGGATCTGGACGGCAGGAAAGCCTATTCACATGCGCTGCTTGCCTGCAGCCTGCAGAGAAAGATGATATTTTCTTATCCCCTTGCTTTTGGTGAGATTGGTGTCAGGGAGCGGGTCAAGGGCATTCTGCATTACAGGAAGCCGGCCGGCTGGCTTGCGGCTGTGGCGGTTCTTGCCTGTGCGGCTGTGGCAGTGTGCTTTTTAACAGATCCGAAGGAAAAGGCAGATGACAGTAAGATACGTTATCTGGATCAGTGGTACAGCCGGAGCGATCTGTCTGCGGAGACGATAGCGTGGCTGGAGTGGTATAACGGCCTGTCTGCGGAGGAACAGCTGGCGGTCAGCTCCGTGCCTCACGATCTGTATGATCAGGCCGGGTATGGCGGCAGAGCAGACGTGGCGGTGGAGACTGTGGATGCAGAGCATGATGCTGTCGGTGCAGAGGATATGCCTGATAATGCGAAGGATTATATGGATACCGGGCAGGATTCCGGCGGTACAGAGGATAAGTCTGATAGTGTGAAGGAACATATGAATGCCGGGCAGGATTCTGGCGGTACAGAAGATATGTCCGATAATGCGGGTATAGCTGTCGATACCGTGCAGGCCGGGGAGGGGGCTGAGGATCCGGCCATTCATACCGGGACGTTGTCCGCAGCATTCGGGATCCCGCTGCAGCTGCCGGGGAATGAAGGCTGGATTCAGGACATAGAGTACAGACAGCCGGACGGGAATACGGTGGAAGTGGAATATTGGGATGATATTGCAGAGGCAGACTGCAGGATGACAGCAGTCAGGGATGGCGCATTGAATCTGTCTGAGCCGGATATTGCCTATGACGCGGCGCGGGAGGAAACCTGGATGGGCAGCACCGGTTCCGGGCAGCACGTGTATGTAAAGGTGCAGTGTTCCGGCGACGGAAAGCATGTATTGGCCACCTGGGAATACGATAACGGCGAGCATCAGTATCAGTTCGCAGTTCGGGCGGTAGTGTCCGGGGAAAATACAGATATCAGCCCGGTTCCCAAGGCGGTGCTCTCGATGATCAGCTGTCTGGAGTGATGTATTCCCCAAAAAGTGCTTAGTCTGGCGGGATGATTTCCTGCGCCAT
>VSOD01000060.1 GCA_009774655.1 Lachnospiraceae bacterium | reverse complement strand
GAAAATGGTCTTTAGACAGGTTTATCGGAATAAATCGAAAATCGGAATAATCAATAAAATTCCGATATCGGAATTTTCTTGAAATCCAAACTATAAAAACAATGCAAACCAAAATCATACTAATCCTTACTCCTCTGATGATTTCCTTTAAGCTATTCCCCTGTATCTCCTCTGCAGTCACATAGATTCTTCTGTCCCACTACCGCATAGGTCTTATTTGCCACATCCACAATCAAAGGAATCGTTTGCGTGCCATTACGACATGTTACAGCCGCAATGCAGCCATTTCTTCCTATGTAGCTGTCATTATCATCTGCTTCCCAACCGCTCAACCTGTTGTTCCCCGTTCTTTTCAGATAATCATATAACGCGTAAAAAGTGCCATTGCCATAGATGGAATCATGTATCTCAGATTTAATTTTCAATCTATAACCATCTTCTATATGCTTTCCGTCATCCAGCCAGTTTTTATAAGAATGCCACTCCAACATAGAATTATATGAGTATTTTTCATCATGCAAAATTATGTCTGCACCGTCTCCTCTCCGAATGTCAGCCATAACAGTATAATCATACTGGTCAACCCCATCCACAAAGGCAATATATAGTTCATTGCCGGATGCCGATTCTACAAAGGCCTGGTGTACACCTTCACAGAAGTATATCTTCTTTAGTTCCCACTCCTCGCTGTCCAGTTCCACCTCTGATACATAATCCTTTATTATAAAAGCTACCGTATATTCCAGTGTGAGATTATAATGTCCCTGTTGAGCGTTCGCAAAATAATAATAATCCGGCCATTCCTCCCAAGACAGATCGCTTCTTCTCCATGTATTGTTCAGGCTGATATTTTCAATCTGGCCGGCTGTTGAGAGCATGTCATCCTGCGGCACGGCAATCTGCAGGGCAAGGTTTAATATAGTCATTATCGTGATAAACAGATTCCTTTGTACCATAAAATATCCTTCCTGTGATTTCCACCGTTATCTTTGTTGCCGTTCTTTGTTTTTTGGCGTGCAGTTGCTTCCAACCTTCCATAATCTGTACCCCAAATAAAATGGAAAGTATCAAACAGCAGGTATCCACGATACATAATAAATATTTTAAATACTTAGGGGAATGCAACACGTGCTGTGTACATGCTTATTATACTGCAGCCCTGCATCATCTTTGCATCATTTTTGTATCATTTTTGCATCATACCTCCGCCGCGGTCTCTTTTTCGGTCACCGGACCGCCTTCACTTTGAAAGAATATCGTACTTCATGCACAGTATGGCGGCACTGGAGCGGATCCAAAGTTATGGCTTTAGTCCATTGATTTTCTATTGGCATCTGTTCTGTAGGTTACCTGGTTGCCTGGTTATCTGGTTTTCTCATGCATTGTGTCTCCAATCAAATAAGACCATAAATACCATGAATGTCCTGCTCTCATGGTATCTATGGCCTTGGGGTGCCGTTATCGCGACGCTTTTTTTACTTCTCCCTGCGTTTAACGGGCAGCATCAAATCAATCTGCCCGGAAATGCCGTCATCTTTCCAACCGTTATGTGCGTCATATACCCAGTTCAGGTGTTCTTCCAGACAGCCGCCCATATTTTCTTCTCCCAGTTCGCTGTACTCTGGCTCGTAGTCCTGACTTTCATTGACCCATCTGGTCAGGTTCTCCCACAGCTGAAATTCCGGGAAGGTAATGGTCATCACTGCATACAGACCGCCCAAAATCTTCTTTTTCTCCATGGGAGCCTTCACCTCCATGTCTTCCGGAATGGTAACCCAGTCTTCGTAACCATGGATCCCATTTTCCAGGACGCCCGGATTGGGATGGTTGAAGCCAAACATCCGCGCGTCCGGCTTCTTTTCATATAGTCTGCTCTCCTGCACAAACCTGGTCATCACTTCCCCCACCACTTCCTCCGGGTTCTCACCGATATAATGGCAGGATGCCACAGTGCAGGGAGGCAGGCGCAGAATTCTCACCGACAGTGATTTGTCCAAAATTTCCCCGGCTCTGTTCAGTTCTTCCATTCTTACATTCTCCTTTATTTTTGTTTTAGGAAAGGCAAGCGCGCCGGTACTCTCCACCAGTTCGCCATCTTCCAGCAGTTTAAAATGAATTTGCTGTTTCCGGCATTCGTCAAGGCGGCCGGCCAGCTGCTTCAAAAGTCTGCGTATGAGCGTGAGGGAAGCAAGCTCATCGTCAAGCTCCGCCAATTTATCCTGCAACAGCCGGAGGGATTCGCCCTGATCCGTGTCCCCCAGGAGGATGGCTATTTCTTTCAGCGGAAGCCGCAGCTTTCTGAGCATAATAATCTGCTGCAGGCGACGGACAGCTTCTTCATCGTATATCCGGTAAGCATAATCCTCACGCCGCTCGGCTTTGATCAGGCCGATTTTTTCATAATGCCTGAGCATTCGCGGTGTAACGCCGTATTTCCGGGAAACCTGGCTGATAGTGAGATGTTCCATTGGCTGCTCTGCTCTCCTTTCCTTGCCTGCCAGTATAAAGGATAACATCGTGTCAAAGTCAAGGTTTTTTTCTTTCTATTGCTATATCAAATACTGCTATGTAGACTTGTTCACTATTTCTCTCAAATCCAAATATTTCTTTGAAACATCCCTGTAATGATCATTCTGTTCTGTCATCATTATCTCTCCCAAGTTCCATCCAATTCTTTATTCTTTTGTAACATTGGCCTTTTTTCCTATATAGTTTACCATCTCGTGTTATATAAAAACAGAAATCATTCTTTTCTAAAACCTCTTTCAATATTGAAATAGCTTTTTTTACATTTACAAGTGTCGTTCCACTATTATATTTTTTTATCCCATACAGATTTCTATGTGCACCTTCATGATCAATAATCTCAATACTAAATACGCCTCGATCATTTTCTAAAACCAAGTCGTACTCTAACGGAATATACCTGTACTTAACCAGGAAATACCCCATGTGCTCTAAACACACCTGCTGTTCTATAAAAAAGATATCTTTGCCAAAAGTATCAGGAAATGCATGACGAATTTTATCAATAAGTACCATACGATCTGTTCTGATATTTTTAAACTCCAAATGCTTTTTACCTCCCGACAAAGTATTCTATCTGGTGGGTCAATTCCAATACCATGTGATAATTTGCCCAACACGATTATGAATGATACAACCATGCAGATAGATACCATATCCAGCTGTCTTTACCTTTTACGGAATCAGCTTTACAGATTACTGCCAAGGCTGCTTATCTGTCTTCCTTATCCACTTCCTCCTCTGTATGACATTCTATTGACAGATCAAGGTCATTGATCCGACCAGGTATCTGTTCCAGAAAACGATATGTATTCTGTGTTGGTTCAAACATAAAATGAATTTCAAAAATTATATGTTTTATTGACGTGTCCGCATATACATCTTGATATTGCCCGCTCTCACAGAATCCAATATAAGAATTGATTTTTTCCTGCAGCATCAACAAATGTTGATATTCATCCTGCCAATCCAAATGATCTGTAATCAACATTTTCATTGTCTCATTATCCGCCAATCCAATCCCATCTACTACGCCGCTCTCTACAACTGACATAATATGTTCCTCCTGTTTACTTAATCTGGTTTGATAACTTTACTTTTCGTTCCGGCTGGAATTTGATAACCTCCAACAAAAATATCTTTACCCGATTCCAGAGAATATAATATCCTTTATAAAGACGTTATCTCCATGTCACAGCTAACCTCTTTTGCCATTTCCAATGCCCGTAAAAAGGTCGCTAAAAAATCTTCTCCGTCACTGGTAACAAAATAATTTGACAAAGATGTAATATCCTTGCTTATATTATTTCCCCACGGCGGTTGTTTCGATAAATCCTCTATATCCCATATAACTTTATCCGGACTGAATGCTTTTAACTCTTCCTTAATTACGTTTAATTCTGCGATAGCTTTATCTACATTCATCCAGCTCATTTTTCCTTGATATAATTCATTCATGATTATGGGAAAACGGCTTCCCCAATTCTCATTTTCCAAATTATACGCCACTGTGGAAAAGAAAGAATGTAAAAAATCTCCCCGCCCTATTTGATACCAATAATATTTAACTTTAAATCCAACTGCCATATCATCCCTCCCGCCTTTCTTAAATACAGTTTCCACACCATTATATCTTCATCCGGCTCTGTCTCTGCCGATTCACACTTATACGATTTGTAACGGATCAATTCCGTCATGCACTAAATCTACGAATTGGCTTCCCTTTTACCTTTAAAATACGATATCGTTTTAACAGGTTCACCTGTTCTATTAATTAATACTTTCAACGGAATATAATCTTCCAAACTGATTGATATGTTTACTAATTTATTACTTATAATATTTTCCATATTTTTCATCCTTTTACCAGCCATTAAACTGTGCGTGCTTTATTACAGGTAATAACCCTTCTTGCCTTGCGGGAGAAAAATAAGTTTCTGAGTATATAAGTTAGGATTGGTGTATACAATTTAGGTATCTGGGTATTAGACCAGTTTTCTTGTGTCGCTGTTATATTGTCCCATACCGTTTTATCATCCTTATATGATGCGTTTTCCCTAATATTCCCTACATTATTATTTGTACCATACAATTTAGGATTTGACAATCCCATGCGAATTACCCAATCACTGACCGACTTTGATAACCCTTTGATAAACTGATAATTCGCCTGTCCCATAGCCCCGTCATCATATTGGTTCCTGTCCAATCGGGCTGGCACCCAATTCCGATTTACTCTATTTTTCACATTATTTTTGTCTGTAAAAAGCAAATCCAATCCAGTGATTGTCCTCAATAATATTCTTTATTTTTTCAGAAACATATATAGCCGCTACACTTCTTGTACACCGAAAGATATCATACCTCATGCAGATGCTTCTATTTAAATAAGTTTCTTTTGGAATAAAAGTATAAAAATCATATTTTTCATTATATCTATATTTACTTTTTTCCATGTCAAATGCATCAATAAAGTTTTTAATGTACATTACAACATAATTTGTATTAACATTATTTGTTGCTGCATCAATTAATTTAATTGGAAAGAACTGCAAACCGATTATTTCTTTTTTAATGAATTCTTCCATAACCCTAATATGAACAATCGGCCACCTTTTTACATTCAGCAGATATTCTTCTTCCAAATCAAATCCTTTTGAATTATAGTAGAATTCTACATTTGGCCAATTATTTATAGCTTGCATGGATAATATAATGTTATCAAAAAACCCTTTTCTGACATTTTCATGTTCAATTTCATCCATGTTAGTAGATTCAGCGTAAATTATATTTCTTCCATCCTGAACAGCTTCGTCTATCATATCCATATCAAATGATAATTTATAAAACAATTTTTTACTCCTTTAACCCATTCAAATAATTAGAATTCCATGGCCTGTCCATCTGAACAGAGTACACGACACTCAGCCATCTTTCAGATTTACAGGAAATGAATATCTTTGTCTTGTCAAACAGACTCTATCGCCATTCGCTGTAATCTTCCCAGCCTTCATTTTCAATTCCTGTCTAAAGGCTATGTTCAACATCCCTCTTGCCAATGCATACATAAATACTGCTATATGTTCGACGGAATCCCTTCCTCAACAACTACACTTTCCACATGCTTCATATACATTTCTGCCTGTTCCTTTACCTCTTTATTTTTATTGCCGTATATATGCAGGTCTGTCTTGCGACATCTTCCTGCGTAACACAATATTGAAATGATATCCCTTCCGCATGTTCCCTTATCCATTCATCATTGCCTGTGTTCTCAGCCATTTCCTGAAAGCTAAGATCAGAGGCAGCCTCATACTGTGGATTCTTCTCTGTTATCAGCTGCAACTCCTGCTCTTCCGCACTTTCATCCATTATGCGAAATTCTGTTTTACCCTGTGCATACTCATAAATGCACAGCAAAAAACACAATACGATCCCCAGCCTCTTTATTCTCTTCACGCCAAATCACTCCAATGATCAGTTAATTCTTTCACTATCCATATTTCTCACAAAATCTGCCCTGCATAACAGTGAATTCTTAATATCCCGATACTCTTCATACGAGATTTCCTCCGTTTCTTCTATATGCCTCATATATTTTACTTCATTTCTATTATAATCCTGATATTCTTCCCAGATACTCTCTTTTCCCATGATTTCTCCTGCTCTGATCTCGGTAATGTCCCATGTTTCTTTTATCATTGCCGATCCTCCGAACCAACTGCCTCTTTCAATGATCCTGCCATCGTCCGTATATAAAGCATTATAATATGTTCCGCAGTACAACAATCTGTCTGTGTAGGTAAAGATAGCATTCATGGAGCTCGGATGGTCCGAAAGCAGAATTAATTCCGGCGTCCCATCCTTATCCAGATCCTTTAATGCATATCTTTCATAAATCAGATCCTTCCCTATATGATTCACTAAATGTGGTTCATACCGTACAGTACCTCCTAATGTGCCGGCAAATTCTTTTTCATATTCCGTTATCTTTGTCCAGCTCTGCATAACCTTTTGATAAGAGCTCCACCATTCTTCTTGAAAATCCCAATTTTCTTCTTCCTCTTTTTCCACTTCATCAATCTCTGCCTGCGTTATTGTTTTTTCTGCCAGATCAATACGATAGCACTTGCCAGAATCCGTCTTTACCAATGTACTTTGATCATCCATATCACATAACCTGCATCTTTCATTGATGCCATTTTGCAACAGAATCTTCTCTGTCTCCGCCACTTTCCGTTCATTGACCTCTATGGTTCGGTAATCCATTCCGGCAAAGTTTTCTGTATAAATCGAAGCCTGAAACGTCAGCTCATATACATCCATCGACTGTGCATCCAAACAGACGCCGGAATCGCTATATTCGGCAATAAAAAAGGCGCAATAGTGTCCTTCCTCTGATATCCAGGTTTTTCCCAAATTAAGAAACTGATAGAATCCATTCTCCTCCGCCAATGCTACAGCATCTGCGTAAATTTCATAATACCAACTATAATCATCAAAAAATTCTTCCTGTTTCATATTCTCTGCAAATTGCTCTGTTTTTCTTTCTTGTTCCGCACTTTCCTCGTTTAATTCATGATCTTCTCCCCATTTTTGATGATTTAATCCAACTATATAGATAAATGCAGATATACTCAGTAACAATAATGCTGCTCTCTTAATCCTGTCCCTCACAATAATCTTTTAACACCTTTCCTGCCTTATCTGACAGCCCGGACCAGCACTGCGGTCATATTTTTGTTTCATGTATTGTCCCTGCTTTCAAGATATATATCACCATTCTCTCTGATAATAGCCCGGCGATAGCACTCTTCATCGCTGAAAAAGAAACTCCCTGTACCGGCTCTCGCCATTGACGGTTTTATCACTCCCAACAGACTGGTAAATTACAGGATTTCGTGTATTCCAACACCTGTTGAAGGACATCGACAAAGTGTAGCGCTTTCTGCAAATTATGTACACTTTTGCGGATTATAATTTTGATAAGCTTTTTCTCTTGCTTTTCTCCTGTCTTCTTCAGATACCGAATCCAAAAAACCAAACTTACTATTCTTTATTAAAAAGCAGTCCTGAAATAGACTTTCGTTTTCAACAAGTTTATACAAATTTGCACACCATGGATATCTCATATCTATCTCTAAAGGTTTAAAGCGATTTCTTTTCCCTTGAGATATCCAGATACTTCTCTTATGCTCCAGCTTAAGCCATGACAATATTTTTACTACTACTACAGTCAACTCATAATCACTTATTTGTATATTTTTTACCAGTATTCTTTTATCCTTAACTTCCATATACTTTAGCATTGCACCAACTATATCCATTATCGTCTCCTCATCTATTATAATTACTCCAAATATGAACCATCCTATCATCTTCACTTTCAAACTGAACTGGTATATTTGATTCTATTTGAAATAATCTTTCAGAACTGTATGCTACTGTACAATGCAGTCTACCGGAATGTCTCTGTTGCTTTATGGATTTCATAGTCCATCTTCGCTTCCTTTATTCTCCCCCACTGTTCTTTTCCAGGATATAATCCTGTCCGGTCAGCATGGAGTGCATGATCATTTCCTCTCCGCCATCCAACGTGTAGAACTGCTGCCATCCCAGATAAAAGTTGGTGAACACCCCATTAATCTTATTATAATATGCCTCCCCGACCGCTTCCCGCAGTCTCTCATCCGGACGGGACTCACGCAGCAGGGTATCCGGAGCCGCCGGCCTCCAGATATACACTGAATTCCTATCGTCCCGGTACTCCTTGATCATACTTTCCTCCGACACCGGTTCACGGTCGTCCCTTGTCCCGATCCGCCTCTCCGAGTCATAGGATACAAAAGATTCGGCCTGGATCACAAACTCCTTTTCCTGCATCGCTTCGGCTTCCTGCTGCGTCAATACATTCCCGCCTGTCTCCTCATACTCTGCCGAAGGGATAAAACGCTTGATCCGCCCCATTCATACCGGCTTCTGCCATACCAAGGTCTTCCTGTCCCACAGCTTCATTTGTTTCCACGAAACATTCCTCCTGCACTGGCAGCGTTCTATCTGCACTGTCTGCTGTGCATCCTGCAGCAGCCACGGAACTGAGACTGATCATAAGCGCTGTTTTGTATACTATTCTTTTCACTGTCGCTGCCTCCCTTACTCTGTACCATATGTAAACGTCTTTATTCCCCGCCGGACTGTAACTGCGGATTGGACTCATGTCGGAATATCACTGCCCGCTCCTGTCCAGATAAATCCACCGCTTTCAGGGTCATATAACATTGTTCCTATCAACGAAAAATTCTCTGTTTCCGTAAACATCTGTTTGTATTCTTCCAGTGTCTTATCTTCACGAACAAATTCTTTCGTTTGAACCAACTCATTTATCCCTGCTATGCCATACCAGAGCTTTATTTCTTCCTCCTTTGTAAAATCCTTAAAAATATAATATCCGTCCTCTCCTTCCTCCCCTCCCGGCCTGCAGTCAAATTCCACCAGCTGTACGCCTGCTTCCATTGATCCATCTGCTTTCTCAATCTCTGTATATATATTTGCATTATTATGTGAAGCATAGTGAACAGCATCATACAGCAGAAATGTGCCATTCCCTTTCCATCCCTTAAGGATCTGTGTCATAGAAAGATCCCCTCCCACAAACTCTGACATTTTCCTTCCTGTACAATCATATATATAATTAAAAGAAAGTACAGCGGAAATATTAACATCACCCTTAGACACAATGATCTCATCCTGCCCGTCCCCGGTAAAATCATAACCCCATACCGCTACCCATCTCTGTATATGAGGATATTCCCACTCTTCCATAAGAAAATCCTGAAATCCCTCATCATCCTCTGCCATGATTCTTTTGATCAACTCTGTTTCTTCTGTTCTGCCAGTAATTCCTATGTACTCTATAGAATCGCCTGAACGCTCATTCTGACACACGTTGCAGCCAAAGCACAGCAATACTGATATGATCAAATATAACAATGCTTTATTCCTGGCATTCATCTATGTCCTCCGTTATCTGTCCGCATTTCATCTGCACTGGCACAGACTGTATTTCATCAATATACACCTCATATGGTCCCGGACCATATACTGTCCCGAACTCAACTAAGCCTTTGCCTTCTTCCCATACAAATAAATCTCTTTGCCCCTGTTCACCATTTACTTTCGTCTCAGAGTAATAATACTTAATCTGGTTTCCTTCCAATGTTAAAGAGAAGAACTCTCCGTGCTTCTCCTCCTTCTGGCAGACGAGGATGAGCGCACCATGTTTCAACAGCTTTTCCTCAGTATCAAATGTTTTTGCAAGCAGCTCATCATCATCATAGAAATAAATACTTTCACCTCCTGCTTCAAGTTGACAATAAGGCATGAGCAGGTATATCTTGTCAGCTGTTACATAAAAATACATACTCATAATGTCACTCTCTAAGAAAGAGCGCATGCCCACCATTGGAGAAATAAAAACTGTAAATCTATATATTCTCCCATTCTCATATACTTTAACCTGGTCAATCTCTGCATCAACAGTCTCTTCAACAAATTCCTGATCATAGTATGCTGCATGAACCTTCAATGAAATATGTTCCTGCACCGGGAAATAAGGATTCTCTATGACCGTACATGTTTCTTCCATCATCTGTCCATCCTGTACCACATTCACGCCTTCCTTCACTGTAATAATGTTTGTATATTTTTTTCCTTCTTCATTTATATTCTCCGTTATATTTTTGTTTGTCTCCATGTCATCTACCGGCACAACTTTATCTTCAAAGTATCCTGAAGGCTGCCCCAATATTTGTATCACTCCATAGAGTTTCTCTTCATCATCATTAATTGCCACCTTGACATAGTCATCAACCGGTACTTCCACATGGTCAAATACAGGAGCAAGAAGACAATTTCCATCTGCCCTTATCAGGCCGTATTTTCTTTCCCGCATAGCAGCATCTGCAAAAACATATGCCGGAATTGCTTTATATTTTGGATCATACACAAAATCATCTATAAAAAATGCAGAATCGGTGCCGTCAAATACATACTGCCCTTTATCATCTATAATGGATGGCAGAACATCCGTAACAAAAGCCAGCCCATCATGAAATTCTCCGACATACATGCGAAATGGCCCAGCTGCATAATATCCATGATAATCTATCACTGCTTTATTTTCCTGATCGATATATGCCCATTTATCCACTGTATCCTCTGAAAAACTGTTTTGTTTTACAGAGGCCTTTCCTTCACTAAAACTGCCGGCCTCATCATACATAAGCGGAATGAGCTCCCGGCCTTCCCTGTCAATATATCCCCACTTATCATTCTTTTTAACAGCAGCAAATCCTTCATGGTAATCCTTAACCTCATCATATTGACAGGCAGTTACACACTCACCACTTTTGTCCAGGAAGCCCCATAATCCTTCACTGCAGACAGCAGCAAACCCTTCACGATAATCTCTTGCCTCATCATATTGACAGGCAGTTATTACCCCTCCTTCTTTATCAATATATCCCCATCTTTCCTGTTGTTTTACTGCCGCACATCCTTCCTTAAAATTATTTACCTGTTCATATAAGCATTCTATAATGACTATACCTTCCGGATTGATAAATCCCCATTCCTTACCGTTCCGGATTGCAGCCCTTGCTTCCTGAAAACTCCTTGCCTCCTGAAATTCCGCTTCCATAGTGCTTTTACCGTCTTTATCAATATAAAAATATTTTCCGTTGCAGCAGACACATGACATATTTTCACTATAAGGAGCGATCTGATCATATTCTTCTGAAAATATAAAATCTCCATTCTCATTAACTACACCATATTTCCCATTTCTTTTCTTGACCGCTATATATCTTTCATCCAAAAAATACAGATCCTCGAATTCTCCCGGGCTGATGACCCAGGCCCAATCCAGCTGTGCACTCCGTAAAATACCCTGATATAATTCTGTTGTTTCTGTTTCCTGTGTTACCTCCACTTCCCCTTTCACAAAGGATGTTGTCTTAACTTCCTCTATATGCGCTATTTCCGTTTGTTCAGGTGTCTGCATATTATATTTGACAGAATGATATAAAAAAACCGTCAACATTATAATTAAAAAAATCTCAAATAAAATTTTTTTCATATCACCAGTTCCTCTGCTCAAATTATGAAACTTATCGTGGAATCCCCAAAACCAATATCACTATACTTATCGAACCCCTGCCCAGACTCCTTCGCGCTGATCGTCCCGCCGCCGTACCTGCATTAATTTCCCTTCCTCCTGCATCCTTTTACTACTCCACTACAGCATAGGTTTTGTTCCAAACATCCACAAGGAATCTGATGGTTTGAACTCCATTGCTACAATAAGCACATGCAATATATCCATTCCGTCCTATATATGTATAATTATCATCTATGTTCCAAGTGGCACCTTTACCTTTGCCAGTCCTATCCACATAATCATATATTGCCAGAATAAATCCATTATTGTAGATTACATCATGTAGATAACCTGCAATATCAAAATTAAGAGACCACTCCGCACCCTTTCCGTCAAACCAGTCCTTATAGGAATACCATTCCAGCATAGAATTATAGGAATATCTCTCATCCTGCAAGATAATATCTGCTTTACTTCCTTTGCGAATATCAGCCATTATAATATATACAGGAAGTGCCCCTCGACTATCTGCAAAAAGAATATACAGCTCGTTACCCGTCTTTGATTCCACATAAGCCTGGCACGCGTCCTCACTATAATATATCCTTCTTAATTCCCACTCTTCATTTTCCATCCCCGAATCAAGGGCATAATCCTTTACTGCGCATGCTGCTTTGCTTTCCATCGTAAGATTGTAGTGTGCATGTTGTGCATTTATAAAATAGTAGTAATCCGGAAGTTCATCCACTGTCAGATCACATTCACGCCATATGCTGTCCATTTCATGCTTTTCTGTACGGCTGGCTGATGATTTCACATCAACCTGTTCCGTTATTGCTGATAATACACTGCAAATTATAATAATGATCGAATAAAAGTATCTTGTTTGCATCATAGGGCACTCCCTCTCACAACATTAATTTGTCAGTCATCTACACCATCAAACTTTGTATAAACCTGATAAATCTCATTGAAGTTTACTAAATCCATCTAAACTCAGTTCTACATGAATGTAGTGTCTTCCTGATTCATCCCACGGTACTATAAAATAAATATGATTTTCCTTTAAGAAGAATATATCTGTACGCGCTATGTATTCTTCGGAATCAAATAACTGTATAAAATTATCAATCTCCTGTTTGGTCTGCACCGACAATCTCTATGCCTGGAAACTCTATTGTCTTATGTATCATGTTTGTTTCTATTTGAGCAAAAGAATCATATATATTAATATCTGTTTCCAGTGTCTTTTCATCTTTGATCTCAACTGGTCTATCACTATCTTGTGGCACATGGTCCTGCCATGCGGTTTCGCTTTTTACCAATTCCGTATTTACCGTCTCCTCTGGTCTGGTATTCCTCTCTGTCTTCGTATTATCAATTTCACCAATCATTCTGCCCATAACAAAAGCAGTTAAAAAGCACAGGCATCCTCTTACATATACTTCTATCCTTCCCATCTTCTTTAGCTTGTGTCAATCCCACAAGATCTTCCTTTCTATCTCCATTGTCTTTTTCAGTCTGATTTCATTTAAATCTGCCATTGCTTTCTCCTCATACTCCTGTCTCATCCACTGCCATTCTATATTTTACCGCGGCCCTGCATCATCTTTGCATCATCTTTGCATCATTTATGCATCATTTCTGCATTATGCCGCCGTCCTTATTTCCATCCCATATATGCTTCTTTCGGTATTCCCAGTATCCTGTAATAATCCATGCCGAATTCCTCTTTCAAAGAGAGCGTATCCAGCTTTTGCTGCATACGCTCCCTGTCTGTTCCTGTTCACAGCTCTCTGCCGCCCACAGGAAAGCCATCATTGCTGTCTGTCGTATGATCTTTACCAACTTCCCTCATTTTTTGCATTTAAAAAGCAACCGTTTATTTCAAACGATTGCCTTAAATTTCCTTACCATCCTTAAAATTGTGCTTAATCTATCAGTTATATCCTTTTTGGTGACATTTCTGGATAAGCCAATGCCATATCAGCTTTCCATTATCTACAGAGTAAATAATCCGATAATCCCCAACACGCAATCTTAATAATTCATCATGACCTTTTATTTTCTTTATGTCCTCCCCATCTGGAAGTTGTTCTATTGCATATGCGATGCGTTTTCGCTCATTCACAGGTAACTTGTCGATGAACTTTTTGGCTTTCTTCTTAACAATAATACGGTACATCAGGCAAGTCCCCACTCCTTCATGCATTCCTCAAGAGGAATATCTTCTTTGTCTTCATCAGGAGCATTTTCATAGTTTTCTACCATTCTCTGGCAAAAAAGATCGTCTGATTCCTCATCGGCTGCCACTCCCTGGACATATGCAAGCACATAACCTATTTTATAATCTGGTATAACGTCTAAAAGTTCAATAATTCTTTCTTTATTACTCATACGCTATGACCTTCTTTCCTATTGATACAACTATTATATGCAAAATCTACGCTTTTTTCAAGCCAAACTAAAAACCATTTGAAATATCCCAAATGCGCTTGACAAAAACATTAAAATGTGCGGCCATTTCCTGCGGCTACATTCCGGGGAAGAGCCTCCCGATGTGGAAGGCCTGATCAGAAAGCACACGCTTCCTGGCAGGCATCTTTCATACCTGTTCACTTGTCATGCAATAAAGTAGAAATACTGTCCGGCAGATGACAACATAAAAAACGGCGTCCCTCATCTCCCCATAACAGGATAAAAGCACGCCGAATTGTTCAATAAAATTGGGGGCAATGGATCATACTTCTTTATGACTTTTGATACAAATATCCCTCTGCCTCTTTCTCAGAAAGAGCATACCTTTGCATGATCGCATTTTTTATTTCCAGATCTCCATGGCCAAACGCTCTCAAGGTATCCACCGTTCCGTTGATACCTTCTTTGATACCTTCTTTAATACCCTCTTTCCGGCCTTCTTCCATTCCTTCTTTTTCCCTGAGCAGCAGGTGCGGCTCCATGATCTC
>VSOD01000006.1 GCA_009774655.1 Lachnospiraceae bacterium | reverse complement strand
CATTAATTTATTATTTATTTCACCAAGAAGCAATGCTGATGGGATATTCTGCTCATCCGTGTTTGCCTCGATCTCCTCCATCGTCTTAAGAACTCTCCTGTTCTGAAAACCCACATAAAATTTGCTCAATCCCTCTAAGATCTGTTCTGCTATATTTTTCATACTGCACCTCCCTGTCCATTTAATATCGCGTTGATCTGTTCATCGGTTATGCTTACATTCAATAACGCATAAAGCGCATACTCGTCTACCCATACTCCGCGTGCATCTGTTTGTGGGTAGATGACATTCCCTTGATGATCCTGAAATTCCTCTATCCTGTATCTTGTCATATTATCAGCCATATTTTATTTTACCCCCTTGTCTGCTTATTTACGGAATAGATCATGAACGGCTTACGCTCTACTTCCTGTCCCTCTTCGACATGTACGATATTGCTCAATATACCAACATACGGGCTTGGGTCCTCTTCTGCGGACGTTCTTTCCTGCGTCTCTATCCCGTACAGTGTCCTCTCTACAGCGGGATCCTCACTGCCTGCAACATACCGGTCAAAGTATTCGATTATAAGTCCCCTCTTATCCGTGATCAAGCCATACAGGCTTCCTTTAGTCCGATCGGACGGCGGCTTATAATTGAGCTCTGTCATCTGCACAAACGGATCGTCCGCATCAGAAAAGCAGTTCGGCTTCAAATCCGTGAGAAAACGCATTATCTTTCCGAACAGCGTTGACAATGTCTCCCCGGACTGGATCCCCTCACGTTTCTCCGCCATTTCAAACACTGCAGCAAGATCATATTCATACTCGTTGCCGTCCCGGTCCTTTCTTCTCACCCGGACTATCCTGTTACTGTTCTTTAATGTCTCGAACAGGATCATATTATTTGCCAACTCCTGCGGCGGCCCAATCTTTATGCCAGTCGCCCCGGCTTGCTGCAGCGCAACGACCGTTTGATACAACATCCTGTTTTTAAGATCATTGATATACTGCAAGGTGTTGAACTGTCGCGACGTCGGAATACCGTTTATCCCGCCGACGATCGCAGGCCATCCTGCTTTCCAATCGTTTATGCTGATATTTTCACGGCTGCCCGTATCCGCGAACAGGCTCTCATACAGCTCTTTCTCCTCTGCCGTATTGATATAAGTGCCTGTTAGGTTTTCAAGATCTGCCATCTTAACACGCTCCTCTCTTATGATATTTCTCCGATGATATGCAAAAACTTTGCCTGCCCGAATCCCTTCGCTTCTTTGTTCAGATCACTAAACCCGAAGAAATCCAGCTCGAAGAATTTAAGTTCTATCGACACCCCGCCAGGCTTCACCGTCAGATTGACATTGTTTAACATCCCCATCATCCATTCCTGAAAGTCAGCGCCGACCATGACGCTGAAATGTGCCGGATGCTCGTTCATCTCGCGGTAATACAGCAACTTCACATCATACAGAAGCCTGCATACCTCCATCAGTTCCGGGTATGTGCATGTATTTGCATTCCTCAGTGCCTTATACATCAAAAACAGCCTGTACCTTTCATCTTCAAGGATAACAAAGTCAACTATGCCGGCGTAGGCTGTCGATTCTACCCGGGAAAGGTTCACGATCTCCCCGATCCCGTCAAGCTGCCTGCCGAAAGCTGTTTTGATCGACCGCAGTGTTTCCAGTTCCCGGAATACTTCTACAAGTTCTTCCAGTTCTGCCGCAAAGGCCCTCACAAGTACGTCGATATTATGCTTTCGCTTAAACTGCTCCGGCAGCTTGTCAAGAAAACTCTTTGTGATACTCTCAGTATTTATCATGCAGCACCACCTCGATTCTGGAGACATCAAATACTGCCTTCTGACGATGACTCACTTCTATGTTGTCCGATACATATTCTTCATCCCGGGGGATATATTTTTCTGAGGATGCCGCAAATGCCCGTATATTCACCATAGAAACCACAACCAGATTTTTATAGATGTTCGTGAGGAACTTCTGCAGATATACGCTGTCACCGACCTGCAGCACCCCTGCATCCTCCAAAATTGATTCCTGGGCGAGCTGCGCATAGTTCGGGGCGATCGACTTTCCCTTTTCCTTTGTAACAACCACCTTCATCCATACATACAAATAGTCGGGCCTGTTAAACCCGACCTTATGGATATTCCCGAACACGTCAGCGACATCCATCTGAATCTTCCCAAATGCCCTGACACCATTCGTTTTTTTCTGATAAATGATGTTCGCGATCTCCCCCTCATCCCCGCCGTCGATGATAAACTCTACCGACTTCGGCGGCCGGCCCTCAGCGTCGGTCATCTCCGTATCGTTTTCGTATCCGGCCACGGATAAGACATGGTCAACGGAATTATATATCTCCGCCGTAACGCTCTCGATCATATTCTTAGAGCGTGTGGCGCAGCGCTTTACAAAATTCTGTCTGGCCTCTACATCGTCTGCCTCAAACCGGCCCAGCACCGGAGCGATGTCATTCGTGATCTCCCGGATCCCGGTGTCAAGCGTTACCATCTCTTTTATCAAACCGTTTGCTATGAGTACCGGCCCATATTCCATACTCTCAAACAGAATGTTTGATGTGACGGATTCAATCAACAGGTTGTTCGATATTGCCAACGTGTTTGATGTCTGCTTATAGATGTCTTCCAGCCACAGGGACAGGTTTTCTTCATCAACCTGTACTTTTATACCCTTTTCATCTATCATCTCCGCAAATGCCCGGAGGACGTCCAGCGCACCTTCCCCTTCCTGCAGTACATACTGATAGCTGTTTCTGTTGATCGTCACATAAAACAGGTCAATACCTGAGTTCATATACGGCGTTATCACTACCTTGCGGAAATTCTCCCTGCCAATCACCTGCGTATTCGTACAGCGGAACATCTTTTCAGGATTTGTGGCAGATTTGACCAGTACGCCATAAGGGACAACCGTATCATCTTGTGCCGTGCATGCAAGCATATACGTTGTCCGGGAATCCCGCTCCCTTGTGATACCGCCGAACTGCATCGCATTATCCAGATTCGCGCCTTCTGCACTCATCGTATACATAGCATAATATGTATCCTCTGCCACTTCCCACAGTTTTGCCACTTCATCGGAAAATCCCGTAACGAGGACATTCAAAAAAGATTGAGGGTTGATTGTAATGTCATAGCCCCAGCCTTCTTTCAGCCTGCCGTATACACTGTTCTTTACTTCATCAAGACGTTTCCGTACAAACCCTTTTTGTGTAACGCCGTATTCATCCATGCAGCACCACCTCCTCTTCATATGTCCCCTCACTCGTGCGCATCGCAAATTTTACAAGGGCCTGCCTTGTCTTCGTATCGACTGTGATATCCAGCCTGGGCACCTCCAATACGTCGTCTACATCCAGCATTTCCCTTATGAGGCGTTTCCGGATCCCGTCGATATCCGGATTCTTGACAAGTACCTCCTCATACCACGGTATCCCTTTCGACGGATCAAATACCCACTCTTCAAAAAACCATTTCAGCTTTATCAATACTTCCTGTACCGGGCTTGTGACAAGAGAGATGTCTCCGTCTTCCGTGAGGGCGATATCCCAATCGCCGTTTAACAGAATATCCTTCAAAGCATCATCCTCCTTCTACGATCGACCCCTTTACAAACAAGTCTCCGTCTATCTCTACCCGCTCCTGATTCACTGCAAGGCTCCTTTCCCCGCATTTCAGCCTCACCCTGTCCTTGTCCATCTGTATGCGGTTCTGTTTATACTCTATCTGCAGTTCGTCCTCTTTCAGCATCATCTCCATATCCTTGTTCTTGATGACGATCGCCTTTTCGTCTATTGCCTTCCGCATGGCCTCATTCCCTTCGCTATACAGGCCGGGAATGCAGACGGCATTTGTCAGATCAAATTTCATATCGCTCTCTGTCTCTTTCCCGTGACTCATCCATGGTTTCAGGTCATTCTCACAGATGATGACCAGGCATCCGTCTCCAGGTTTTACCGGATATGCGATCACCGCATCCTGTCCGCCGGCCTGCGGGAAGACAACCGGCACCTTCACGATAGACGGATATTTGAGGCGTTTCCCATTTTTCATTGCTGTAGACCCTTCCGGTTTTACCGTTGCCATCCCGGTAGATGGATCAAATTCTGATATCGTGCCGGGTAGCGCTGTATGCATGTCATAAGTTGCTTCCCGGATGGTATCCTCTATCTGCTGTACAAATTCCTGCATCATGCCCCTGTCACCTCCAGTACGGTCGCATTACATAAAAAGTCACCTTCGTAGTTATCCCCTTCTATTGATATCTTCTGCACACGGAAATATCCGTTCACGGCCTCACTGCTGATATGGATATAACTGTTCACGCCGATCGCAAGATTCATGAGATAGGTCACTTCCCATCCCAGCTGGGCCGACTCGCTGCCGGAATCTGCCGTCTCCGATCCTCCCTTGCTGCTCCCGCTCCCGGCCGAAATGTTCACCCGCTTCGGTATCCCGATCAGGCCGCTCCCCGCATTCAACTCATAACAGTTCATCGAGATCGGCTCGTTTGCTTTTAGCAGCTGCAGGACACCGTCCTGTATCGTCCAGTTGATGCCGTCCATTCTGGTGAGTCTGTTGAGCAGGTTCTTTGCCCCGCCGACAAAACTATACCCTCCTGAGAGCAGCGTCGGGTCAGTCAGCGCTTTCGGTGCTATACTGAGCGGAAGCCCCAGCCGGGCCGCAGCTTCCTGATAGATAACATCCGTCCTTGTGCCGTCTGCGTATGACATTGCAAAACTCGTATCCCGCAGCTCTACCATGTTTGAGGCAAGCTCTATCTCTGTCATGCGGTCAGCACCCTCCTTTGTCGTTGATGCGTGTGTGACTGTCCCCGAAAACGCTTCCGTCAGATTGCCACCGTACCCCGCCCGGACGACCACGACGCAGTCCTGCTTTTCCAGTTCGGCAAGGTGTTCTTTATTCAAATTCCATATCGTTACTTTTCCTGTGTTCGGGCTTTCCACATCTGCTTTTTCAAATGAAAATTTTACATGAACAGGGATGCCGTTCGCCGCGGAGGCGCCAATCTCATACCCGGGACCGCCGCCCTCGCCGATGGCCACCCTTACCTGCCTATCGAATAATCTCATGCCGCACCCTCCATTCATCCAAGTCTCCCCACGGTATAAAAACGAAATCTGCTTTTCCATTCACAAAGTCATTCCGTCCGACATGCTTTAAGTTTGTGAAACATCCAAATATCCCCTGCGGGATATGGACGGATACATCAAAATGTGTCAGCGGGGCCAGCGGTACGATCTTCCGCTGCTGCAAAAGGATGTTCCTGTTATTGTCATAGACTCCAAATGACCAGTAATCGTATGAACCGTTGTATAAAAACCGGATCAGATATTCCTGCCTGCACAGGATCACACGGGAAAAACTGTCATTCATATCCGGAACCTGTATATATTCGACCATTTGTCTCACCTCAATTATTCAAAAAATTGTACAGGATGGATGCCTTATCCTCTGATTCCGATTTCCCGGATCCTGTTCCTCCGGACGCAGCGCCGGAACCGGAACTGTTTCTGTTTCCCGTTCCGGATGTTCCGGCGTTCGCCCCGGTATCTCCGCCCCGGACATAAGATGCCGGTATCGTTGTCGTCTGCGAAGATACCACCGTTATTTCCTTGAGCGTCATCCGGATATCCCGGGAAGTCATATTTTCAGTATCCTTCGGCACTGACAGCGATGTGATGGCCATATTCCGATAAGTATCCGTACTTGTGACGACCGTGACAAGCTGCCTTGAAAAATACAGGTTTTCAAGCTGCGCGACTACCGTCTCTACCCTCCCTGTGCCGTGTGAATCCAGCCATGTGACAGGCGTATTCGTGAGATTTGCCGTTATCTCTACTACCATCGGTTTTATGCTGATATTGTCCGAGACAGAAAACCCGGACTCTACCGCATACTCCGGGGCCTCGGCTGTCAGAGACCTGCTCTCACTTATCAGGGCATCAAATTCTATTCCATTAACAGAACACGGCTTTACCCTCACCTTCGTCACCTCCTCCTATCATCATGTGCCATATTTCAGTCCCTTTGCCAGCTGGTCAGTAGTATCCTCCGCCGTCTTCGTTGCTGCCTGAGACATTGTCTTCTGATCCGTCCCGTAATATTTATTCTCGATCCTCACATCCTGTCTCACGTTGTTCGTCTTGTTTCCCGTACCGCTGGCGTTTGACACTGTCGTATTTGTCACAGTCGCACCTCCGGTAAAAAAATCACCCACATCACCGGCGAAGTCCCCGATGCTGTCCGCTATACCGCCAAAGAAATCTTTGATACCTTGCATCATTGCTCTAAGTTTTTTTACAAATCCCTCTACCCGTTCAACGATCGCATCAATTTTGTCACCAAACAATGCATAGATCGCTTCCCAGATCCCTTTTAAAAAGGCCATCACAGCATTCCAAATTCCTGTAAATATCTCACAAATTCCCTGCCATGCCTTTTCCCAATCACCTGTAAGGACTCCTGCTATAAAATCAATGATTCCTTGCACTACCTGCAAAAAGGACATGAATATCTCACCTAATGCTGTAAATATTGCTGATAGCGCAGCCATTATCTGTTCGCCCCACTGATCCCAGAACTCCCTCAGACCATTAAATATTGATACCGCATTTTCACTCAGCAGATTCCATACCGCGGTAAGGATTTTTATCAGACCATTCCATATTGCTGATAGCCTTTCCTCAATCGCTTCGCCGTTATCTTCCCAAAATTTCCTCAATTTCTTCGAAGCTGTTTCAGCTAATTGACATATTGCAAGCCATACCTGTGTCAGGAATCCTTTGACCTTATTCCATGCAGTAATGATCCTGTCGCGGACTTCGTCGACATCATATCCCATCTTTTTGAGCACATCGCCGATGACACTGTTATTTCCCTGCATAAAATTAATAAAATCATCTACGATCAGTGCGATCGCCAGTATCACGGCTATGATCGCCATGATCTTAAGATTTGCCACATTCAGCAGGCTCGTAAAAGATTTCAAAAACTGTAATATTTTTTTCCCTTTAAACGCAGCAATAGAGACTGCCGCCGCTATCCCGATGAACCGGAGTATGTTCTCTATTCCGCCAAACTTTTCTGTTACCCTGACGGCTATATCCTTTACATTGTCCAACCCTTTCATGATCGTATCAAATGCCCGCGTCATATACTTTGCCAGCGTCTTTGTGAGGCCGATACCGGAATTGATGTCATCCAGCCAGTATCCCCACTTATTCCTGATATACAGAAGCCCATCGGTTATGCTGTAATCCAGTCCACCAAACGCTTCATTAATGTCGTCCATGTTCGACACAAATGCCTCTTTTAAGTCTGCCAGCGATATCCTGCCGTCTGCTGCCAGCTGTTCGAGCTGGTCCGTTGTGCTGCCAAGCTGCTTGTTCAAGTATGCCACCGCCTCTGGCGACTGCTCCATGAGCTGATTCAGCGTCTCCGTATCCACCTTGCCCTTTGCAAAAGACTTATTGACTGCTTCCATCAGGCCGGCTATCTCTTCGTTACTTTTTCCGGCCGTCTTAAAAGTCTTGACAAGTGCATCATTAAAAGCGATTGCTTCATCAATATTGCTGAAAAGCTCCTTGTTTTCCTGCACAAGAGCCCCGACCACTTTTGCCGTATCCGCATATGCCATCTTCGTATCATTTGCAGACTGCATGATCTTTGCCTGAATATCTTTCTGATCTCCAAGGGCGGATGTAGCGTTCCGTATCTGGTCATTTATACCGTTAAACTCCTCCGCCAGGGCATTCATCTGAGAAAGAGAGAAGCCGATACCGATAGCGCCCAGCGCCTTCACGGCAAAATTCTTGATACCATCAATTTTATCCTCCGCTTCTTTCAAGGACTTTTCGTCTACCTCAATTCCAAAAAAATTGGATATTTTTCGTATTGTTATCCCCTCCAACGGCTGCTCCCCCTTTCATCTATCTCTTCTATCTTCATCCTCTCGACGTCCAGATCCATGCTGTAGAGCGCATACAGTTTCAATGCCTCCCCAAGCGTATAGCAGGTCTTTAATTCTTCCATGCTTGCCAGCCTGGCTTTTATCAGAATGTACATTCTCAGTTCAAGTTCGCAGAACCGGCTTACGTCAAGGGTGCCATACCGGGAGATACCAGACCCATCACTGCAGTCTTTACACTGCCAGATCGGCTCCCGAGTCTCTCGAAAAAATCTCCATAATTCTCCCTAATAACGTAGAATGCAAGAATAAACATGTTCTGCACATTTCTACAGAAGATCTCATTGCATTTATCTTCTGTCAGATAATCCACATCCGGGCTCCCTTCCTGTTTTACGACGACGTTATTATTCATTAACAGATTCCGCAGAAGCCTCTCTGTCTTGTCTGCGGAAAGCGAAGAAAAAGCCCCTGCTATATGCGGGGCTGCTTCGCTGACATCCATATCCATTAAGCCTTTGCTTTCTCCCATTGCATCACCCTGGCTACCAGACCCAAGCGCACCTGCAATACCGCCCACCAGCGGCGCAAGCAGGCTAATCACATCAGCGCTCAGGTTTGCAGCTGTAAATGCCGGAAGCGGATAAATATAAAATGTATTCCCGCCAATCTTCTGTTCTGTCGGCTGCATCATCTTTACGATATTCCTTGCTTCGTTCATGTTCTACTCCTCCTGCTTCATGCATCATTCTCCTTAATCTGGTATCCCTACAGTAAATCCAATTTCCATACTGACAAGTTCTGCACTACCAGATTTGATGATTACACTATCATGTGGACATCCGTTCTTCTGTAACCACTCAACTGCTGGCTTCATCACTCTTTTAAATTCCTCCATGTCCGGTTGTTTTTTTCTATGTTCTATACACTTCATATCCACCTGTTTTCTTACTCTCCTCCATTGCGACCTGTCTATTGTATCTCATTCCTTTATTCATACGCCGTAGCAGCCTGCCCAGTCTCAAGCGTCCATTCTTTGTTATTTGACTGCATACCATTCGTTTTGGCTGGGAGCTTTGTCACCCATGCCTTACTTGCGGAAAACTTTTCATTCCCTGTGAGGTCATTGATCAGGATCGGGAAGATACCAGAACCGTCCTGCTTATCCTGCCTGTATTTGTTCAGCAGAAACTTATGCGTTGGTGAACTTGCTAACAATGCCAGTTTTACGGTAAACCTTTCATTCGGATCTACCGACCGCACAGTCTCACCGTCACATCCTGACTTTGATGTGACGCCGCCGCTGATAGGCTCAATGACAACAAAGGAATCTTCCGCATACCCCGTGACAGCATGTGTCCCGAGAGCAATCTTGACCTTCGAACTGTTATATGTCATAACACCATCCATCTTACGTCATCCTCCTTTATTAAAATACTAAATTGCCCTTTATTTCAACTGCATGGATAGCGCCCGCGAGTCTTGCAGTATAGCTGCATCCACGCAGTTTCCGTGATGCCCGCTGCGCACTGCTCAATGACGCTGCTTTCGGAACCGTAACGGTAAACCCTTCCACCGGTTCCTCGTTTTCGTCAAACTCCGTCACGGCAATGCCGCCGGCCTCCTGACCATCCTGCAGTGTCGCCCGCATCTGATTCTCAACAAGCGTTATGCCGGAATCAAGATAAGGAATCTTCGGATACTTGACGAATAACGCAAAGATCCTCAGCTGCATCTCGTTTTTCAGCCAGTCACGAAACCGAATCACGTCTATCCACTCACCGCCGGTCACTTTCCCCTGCAAGGTGATATCCTTATTCGCACAGGTAACGTAATAGTTCACGTTCGCTTCATCAAATCTGCCCATTTCCCGCGTTGTCAGTTCTGAGGCGCTGACACCAGATAACGTCTTATACGCCCATGTCTCACTTCCAGCCGCATATGAAAAGCATTCGGTAAGCCAGGCCACATGCGCATATTCGTCTGCAGAGCCAGAATATATCACAGCTGTGCGCAGATAATCCGTCCTACTGAGCGGAATAGGAAGTTCTTTCGACTGCACAGAAAAAACAAACAATTTTTCAGCACTCTCGATGATATACGCTACCTCGTCATAGTCGGCTGTGTCTGCTCCAGCTAACGCAAGACCATACCATCCAGACATAGCGAGTACTCTCTTGACAGTATCGGAAAACTTTTCCAAACCGATTCCGGTCCCTGCGGAAGTCTCCTTCGTCTTCGCTTCTGTATCCTCTTCCTTGACGTCCTCCCCGTTGTCACCTTCTGCGGCCCTTTCCTGCCGGACTGCGATATAGATCAGTTCCGGTTTATGTTCCTGCAAGAATGCCGCCCTTGCAGCCTTATAGATCTCTGTGCCTTCTTTCCATCCTGCATCCGTGACCTCTGCCAACGATGCATATTTATCTACCGGCTTCAGATCCTTTCCACCATCAGGCGGCGCGTCGCCGATGATAAGGATCGTCCCAAAACTTGCGCTGTCCATCACCGGCTTTTCAATGGATATGTCACAGTTGACGATCCTATCTAAAATTTCACTCATAAATATCCTCCGTTTCTATTTCCACCTCTTCAAAATATCCGATTGGTTCCCTGACAGGCTCCCAGCCTTCTTCTGCAAACGGTACATGCACCGACGCGCTGCCCTCCTTATATTCCAGCATGAACCGCACTGTATATTCCTGCATTGCGCGGTATCTATAATGTGTCCTATCAAGTTCTGAAAGATCGCGTACAGGTCCCATGCCCTCTATGCATATATTCGCTGCATACATCCTGTCTATCCCAACTTCTGACTGCAGGAATAAAAGAAACATGGCCAGTTCATCTACCGCCGGGTTATCCAATACCACGATCTCCCCGTCCCCTCCTGACACGCTATTCGTATACAGATTCACCTCAAGAATCTTCGTGCATTCATAATATGCGCTGATGATACCTTCCTTTACCTTGTGCACAGGGTGCCGCGGCGTTGACATGTCTTTCAGCTTCAGCGTTACCTGCGGAAGTGGATGCATGGCGTTATACTGCTCTGCCCACAACACACAGGCGGCGGGGAAACACTCAACGACCAGATCCAGCATAAACTCTTTAAGTTCAGATAATGTCATGTCTCTTCTCCTGTCTCGGTGTCCTCTTCTTTTTCGCTGCAATTTGCTGGCGATAGAAGGATACCTCCTGTCTCGACAGGGGGTACCAGGCCAAATATTGCTTCTGTCTGCCCTACCGGCGTATTTCCCCAGATATCCGCACCCGTACATTCATACCATTCGCCATTGTAATAGATCCTGTCCGCCAGGATGCCCGCCCTATCATCTGCCGTTTTGATCTGCACCTGTCCGATCGCCTTGATATTCTTTGAGCGCCGGATTCCGTCCGGTAGCGTGACAAGTTCGGACATGGAGAGCGGTTGCACATTCAATTTTACTGTGCTGTCAGAATATCTTGCACGGGAATATCCCTTCACAGGCTGCGTCTTTTCAAAACGGCGCAGCGTATACGGTTTCTTGAATATATCTAGTACCATCAATCCTCATCTCCCTTCTTAGTAATCCAATAATGTACTGAGTTTTTCATAGTACCAGTATCAATCAATGGCTTATCAGAACCCTTCTTTTTAATAGTAAACGGCGAATTTGCAATAAAATCACCTTGATCTATCTCTGTCTGCATAAGATCCTGCGCAAAGAGTCCTACTGTCTCCAATATGTCTCTCGCAGTAGAACCATTTAACAATGCATCATTCTGTGCCTCAAACATTTGATTAATCTCTGTCATATGCTTATCTACACTATCGCGCATAAAAGGCCGTGATGGGATATTCGTTGTTCCTAATTCATTCCACATGGCAATATCTACTAAATCAGCCCGAAAACTATCATTGCCAGTTGCAAAACCAGCGCCCTGCTCTCTCTGATATCCTACTCTGACAGCCAGTTCAGATAACTCTTTCAATTCTTTCATATAGCGTTTTCCTTCTGGTGTCCATGTATCCTTGACTGTCACTTTACTCATCGCATCACATCCTTTTCATGCCAGAGATCATGATAGGCACTATGCACCGCTTCTTGATCGCCAGGAACTGCAGTCCATATGCTGTCAGAAGATATTCTGCATCCGCATCACCTGACGCAGCGCCGCCACTCACGGCAGAATTGTTAAATGAGATACTGGTGCTGCCTTCCGTGAAAGAAGCAACATTCATTGTATTCTTTACAGATGTATCAATCTTCTCTCCCTGTGTACCGGCAGAAGCTGGCACATTCAGCGACATCTTATGCGCTGTCAGGTACGCTATCGCCTGTGGATACAGTTTACCGTACTTTCCCTCACTGAGATACGGTTCCGCCAGTTCTATCCAGATTCTCAGGTCATCATCTGTCTTATCCTTGAACTCCGGCGCAATCGTTCTGAGGATGGCTGCTATCTTCCGTACACTATCAATCTTCATAAGCGGTACCTACGCGCCTGCCTGCTGGCCCTGGACACCGTCTGTATCCTGCTCTTCACCGGCGCCCTGGTTATCATCCGCTTTCTTTGTACCTTCTGCAGGATCCTTCTGTGTTTTCTCATTCTTTGCGGATTTCACAGGCTTGACAACAGCAAATGTCCCGTTTGCGATATACTTAAGTACAACCGGATTTTTCTCATACCCCTCGGGAACCTTCTGCGTATCCCCCGGCAAGATGCTCGTTTCATTGATGCCTATGATTTTCGATGACTTATTTCTTACTAACATACTGTGTCCTCCTGATTCTTCTAAAAAAAGAACCCCTCTGTCCATATTGTCCAAAGGGATTCTTTCGATTTGCTGTGATATTGTCAGATCCCTTCCACGATGAGCGCTGAAAGCGGATAATAGATGACCATCCCGGCCACTCTCTGTTCACAGGGGATCTCGATCTCCAGTCCCTTCTCCTGCAACGGGTACTGATAAAAATGCATCGGGATCTCAAGCGACAGCTTCCGCTCATCATTAGTAAACAGGAACGCGACGTTACTGCCCGTAGGGTTGATATCTGTCGATTCCGCCTGCAGCTCATTTGCCTCACGCACTTCTTTCAGATAAGGCGCATGGTCCATAATGAATTTGAGTACAGTCGTTTCTGTATCCGGAATGCGGCGCGTAGACAGGTCGATATAAACATGGGAAGGCAGCACAAGCGTATCCGGCTTCTCCACATTCTTTGTGATCTTGGAGGAATATTTCTGCATACCGTTGATATCGTCAAGGATCTGGTCTGCATTCTTGTAGCGGAACTCTGTGCGCTCCTTTCCATCGACCGTTACAGTAGACAGAACATATTTGGGGATATCATTATCCTCAGAAAGGATGCCTACCAGCTTGTTCTTCTTGTCCCCTGCCCACGCGATCTTATTGACAAGATAATCCATTGCGTATCTGGCCGTTTCCCCTCTGCGGACGTCAAGTGATTTGTTCGCCATCTTCGAAGCACGCATCTCCTGTACGGAATATCCATAGCTGTCACCAATGGATTTCACATAGCCCGTAGAAGGTTCTCCTTTCACGTCTACCCGCGGGAGATCCGTCGCATAGTTGTTGATGATCGCCGCCATACCGGTTTTGTCATAACTGTAGTATGTAAATGTCTCCGCTCCCTCCGGTACTTCGCTTGTTACCGGGAAGATTGCGAGGGCGGTCATCTCAGGATGCTCTACATCATAGGTCTGTGTCTTGATATAGTCCAGTTCTCTTGCGAAAAAGATGCTGGCCTGCTCAACGCTGTCAAAACGTACCTCCCCGTAGTCGCCGCCGACCATCCGGGAGCAGATGTTACCGTTACGCAGAGCCCTTACATCTGCACGGTCATAGTTCATATGTTTCTTCTTTTTCATGAGTTGCTTACCTCCTTCTCAACGATGATCTGTCCTGTCACACGGATCGGGGCAATGTCATCGTCCTTTTCGTCAATAAACCGCAGCGGCAGAAGAATCTTTGTCGCCGTATCCTCCTCCGTGGTAAAGCGGCCGGCCTCATCCCCATCTGTGATCAAATAAGCCGGCTTGTCATATGCCGGCTTCGCAGCCGCCCCTACGGCGCACCAGATCTTACCGATCCTCAATACACCGATGCTCTGATCTTTCTCGGGAATTGCCTTGCCATTCATATCCTGCATGGTTGTAAAGCCATTCTGCACGATACCTTCAAAATCCGCCGCCTTGCTTTCAGCATCCGGCAGCCGCACATCTACACCAAGGTTCGTGCCATTTACAACTCCATAGCCAAACGGGATCCCACCCGGCGTGATAAATGTGTTGGTCTCATGATAAGTGATATCGTACAATCCTCCGACCATCCCCTTTGAGATTCCATAGTTATAGCTTGTCTGTACTCCCATCAGTCTTTGCCTCCTTTATTTTCTCTTCTCGCGATCATCTTATCCCTGGCAGATGCCGCAGAACTTCCCGTGACGCCTGTATCCACGCTGTCAAGATTGCGGCTCTTCATGATCTGCTTCCGCTGACCGTCAACCTTCCTGCGGTTTGCGACACTCTGTTTCGCGATATCATATGCTGCCGTGATATACGCCTCCGTCTTTCCGTCCAGCCGCAGTTTCGGGTTAACGGCGCTGATCACTTTTTTTCTTGCATTCATGAGGCTCAAGTTCTCTACCCCGTCAAGATTCAGCCTGTCAGCGACACGGCACACATCCAGATAGTCCCGCAGACGTTTATCCACAAGTCTGTCAACGGAATCCATGTTTACCGGGCCGTCCTCTTCATCCTCGTTCGTATCATCTTCGTCAGTGTTCTCTTCCGGATCACCTTCGTCAAGGTTCTCTCCCTCATCGTCCCCGTCGCAGTTCGGATCTTCTTCGTCCGCCGCGGACATATCACTTGCCGCCTGCAGTTCGTCGATGACATTCAGCAGCGCTTCGATATCCCCCTCCTGCTCTGCGATCACTTCTTCGGCGTCCATCTGCTCCCCGTCGGAATCCCGGCGGTCTTTCCGCTCCCGCACGCCGCTGATAACGTCCTCGGCATCCATCTTGACATCCTCGTCTTCATCTGCCGCCGAAGCGCCTGCTTCCCGCTGCGCCTTATACATGGCTACCGCCTGCTCCAGTTCCTCCGGCGTAAGGTCGCTGTCATACCTGTTCTTCGTCTTCGGACTTTTTGTACCTTTTTTCGTTCCTTTCCTAACCATCACTGGCCCTCCTTTTAAATATTTTTTTGTTACTGTATCCTTATGGTCAATGTTCAGCCTTGCCCGCTCTCCTGCCCGTGCAACTCCAACAAGAGCAAGATGGTTCACTTCGATATCCCGCTGTATGGCATCGTATTTCTGTCCATCGTGTACGCCGGGTGTCTCGTCCAGAGTCAGACCGTAACCAAGCGATAACTCACGCAGGCCGCAATCTTTGAGAGCATCCGTATTATGTATCACGATCTTGCAGCGGACTTTATTGCCATCCTGATATCCTTTGCTTAAGATTGTGCCGATCTGTTCGTCATGGACATTGTTTTTGTCGATCTCACCCGCGTCATGACTTATAACCACTGGCTTGCCTTCATAACTAGCAAGGCTCTTTTCTGAGAAAACCTCCTCCGGAAGACGGAGTTCCCGCCGTATACCGTTCTCTGCATCCGGATCGGCATACTCAAAGATACCACACCGGGTGACCACCGGATGATCAATCAAGTATCCTTCCTCCGTATAATACGTCTGGTCGAGTTTGAGACTGTCTTTCCTGTAATTTCTCTTGACTGCCTTATCCACCTTTCTCACCTCCTTCAAGGCAATAAAAAACGCCTGTCAATCGCAAGCGTTACTCAATGTTTATTTTCCGACGGCTGACATAGTAATCATCCCTGGATATCTCATATATCTTTTCATCGTAATATTTACCATCCGGCAGCATGACATGATCTTTATGGACCCCAACGATTCTGCCACCGTAACGGTCGATCAGCCTGTCATACTTCTGCTCAACAGGATTTCCTACTACCACAGTAAATACGATCTTCCGGTACCGGTATACCTCAAAGATATCTTTGACCATCTTCATGACATCACTACCAAATGAGATATCATCTGTAAAGTTGATGATCGCAAGATAGGTGACATAACGGCATTCCCTGTCTATGCCGTACCCAAGATACCCGGTCACTTCCCCAGCAGAATTGAGGGAGACAAACTGTGTGTCAGTCCAGGTATCTTCCTTGATCACTTGCGGGGAGAAATAAGAGCACCGGTGATAATACCAGTATTTTTCCTTTCCCCATGTATCCCGCATCTTCTTCTCCAGCTCTTTCTCATGATTCTGCGCAAAATCCAACATCCTGTATTTCTCCTATTCCTTTTTCGATATCGGCGCGTTGAAAACGCCGAACTTGAACACCGGTTTTGCCCTGCAGCGGCATTGATAATCCTGGCCTGGATGGCATCTTCGTCCAGTCTTTGTATCCACAACAGGCGGCATATCCCAACGGAATCTTTTTCCGTTGAGCGCCTTGTGGGATTCCCTCACGCGTCCATCTCCGCAATCATCCCAGATATATTCCTCTATGCCGGCATCCCGTTGTTGTGCTTCATTGATAGATGCATTCAGCTTCCCGATCTGATCCCGGGCCAACAGTCTGGCATGGGATTTCTCAACGTTATATTTATGCTGGATCTCCTTCATGATGCTGGTAGTAGACTTTCCGTTCAGGAAACCTTCCTTCACAATCGTGCGCATATCACCAAGAGTATCTGCCGGAATGGTCTTGATCAGCGATACATTTTCATCCACCCATCTGTCGAGAGCAGTCTGAAAGAACTCGCCCATGTAGTAATCTTCCATGATATTGATTCCGAGTGTCTTATCGACTGCCTTCTTCCACTCCCGGATCGTCAGCTTCCTTGTCATGTTCGCCAGGGATTCCAGCTTCCGTCGCAGGCCATATCCCTGCGTCTTCTCTGTAAAGCGCTTCTGTATCTTATCCAGGACTTTTTCTAACAATTCCATGACATCATTGATACCGTCTGCCCGGTATGTGCCGCGCTCCATCATGATCCGCTCTTTCAGCGCTGGGATCTCATCTTCGATAGATTCTTTCAGCAGGCGCATGTATTGTCTGGATATGCGGCCATACTCACGCTCTATGCTGGCCGGGAATACCGGCGTATATTTGGATATCAGAATGTCGTGTCCGTGAAACTTCTTACGGCAAATCTCCTGTACGGCCTCTTTCTGTAACCTTTCATCTATGATCATCACCTCCACAAATAAAAACAGCCTGTATCACCCGACACAGACCGCTTACTTCAATGCTGCACTATTCACTTTTCAACTGATGATATCCGCAACTCCTTTGGCCAGACTGGCCGCTTTCTGCATGATGGAATTCTCCTGCAGATATTCCAGCCCCTTCAATGTTATCCGGGGATGTGCTACTGAACAGCAGATCTCCCCGTCAATAGAACGCTTGATCGAAAGTCCCGTGATATATCCTTCTGATTCCAGCATTTCCATGATCGCCACCCACCGCTGTTTTGTTACGCCAAGTTTGTCTGCAGAAATAAAATCAAGATCAGCCTCATCATAGTCCATGGCCTTTTCCAGATATTTCAGGATACGATAGATCATGTTAAAGTTATTCATGCGCTGCCCCCTCTATTCGTCTTCCGAATACGGCCCATGGATCAGGTCTACCATTTCCACTGCCATTACGCCTCTTTGTGACAGCTCCCCATCACCGGCTTTGATCGTTTCCTCTACCTCTATTGAAGCACATTCTTCGATGAGCTGATCATAGTCATTTTCTTTTCTCTTGAAAAATTTCTCTTCCGTCAAGCCAAGTTCCCGGCTGACAAATTCAAGTTGCTGCTCAGTCAGTTTCTCTTCTCCATTCATATGATCACACTCCTCAATGCTTGAATACCGTTACGATCTCGCCGTCGTCATGGTCTACAACAGCAATGACACGCCCCTTCTGGTAACGGAACTTATTGCCGTCATGCGTAGTATCCCTCTTCACAGTCTCGGGATGCTGTACGACCTCCCTGACCTTATCTGCAGATAATCTTCGCTGTCCACATCGGTCACAGGTATGTTTTGACAGCTTCTTAATAGTAACACCTTTGCTGGTTCTTTGTCCAACGATTTTCTTCTCATACTCCTTTCTCTTCTGCGCTGACAGGGGTTTTCCGAGGCTGCTGCCTCCACCTCCGGATCCGCCAAGCTGGCCGGGTCGGCCCTTGTGGTTGTGGTTGCCAGAATTGCTGTTTCCTTCGTCCCGTCTCATGCCAAGTTCCTCGATCAGCAGTCGAAGCGAATCCTCAAACGGGCCGAACAACTTTACATCCCCGTATAGCAGCTCTGTAAGGCTCATGAACCTGCTGTTCATCATTTCCTCATTGTCCGCCCGGGGCTGTTGCTCATATCTGGTACACAGGAATACACGGGAACTTAATTCCGGCGGCCTGTCTGCGGTCTTCCCGAGTGGGATCAATTCTAAAGGAATGATGCCAAATTCTTCTCCGGTCTCTCGGCGCGCCGCCGTTTCCGGATCCTCCCCCGGTTCTATATGCCCGCCGGGGCCACAGATCCCTTTTCCGTCTGTTCGGATCCCTGTCAGTACTTTGCCATCTGTGATGACAAGAACACCGACGCCTTCTCCCTGTGCTGTACCGTTATCCCCGTGTGTCCCTGTGACTTTCTCACAGCCCCGTGGATCCTTTGTTTTATCATCCACGGAAGTTAATATACCCACGGTATTATCTACGCTGTTTTGGGCCTCTTCCGTAACGGTTTTTTCATCTTCCGGAGATCCTATCCCTAAGAGGCCGGCAAGATCCAGATCGTCCTCTTCGTTCAGCAGATCATTGATCGTGTATTCCTCAGACTTCTTAAGTCCGGCACGGACTTCCGACGGGTCGAGTACCTGCATATCCACGTATATCTGTGCGGTGGCCGCCTTGGTCTGTTCCGTTGTCGCCTTGACAGCGTCCACATTTGCCTGCTCCGTCTCGCTTAAAGACCACAGCGGCGTGAACTCGACTTTATAGGCCGGTATCTCTTTGATATCGCCTTTACGCTGACCGCATTTAAAAATAAGATCCAGAAGGATGCGCATATTCTTTTTCAACATCATCTTCTGTATCTTATTGACAAAGTTATAGTAATTCTCCATGTCGCTGTCGCCGGTACTGTTCTCACCAGCGGGCGACCGGCCAAACAGAATTGTCTGCGGAATATTAGTGACTGCGGAGAGCATGTTACAGGTCGTGTCTATGATGTCCTTGACTCCTGCAAGGGACATGCTCTTAAAATCATAGTCCTCACCGTCGGAATCGATCACAAGGCTGTTCAGAATGCTGCGTGCCAGGTCGATGACATCCAGACGTTTTAAGACTTTTTCCTCTCCGTCCGGCGTATCAAGCAGGTTCGAGAGGTTCTGCATCTTATAGATTGCCTGCACACATCTTTCCAGCATCTTCGGCGCGATCGCATGTGATACGACTGCATCACGCAACGCATCCTTGATCCTCATGAACTCCGGGATCCCGAAGTAAAGATACGTCGAATATATCCCTGTTTCTGGTAGTTTGCCGTTACGGAATACAAGGCACCGGCTCTCATGCACACGGAAACTGCCGAACTGGCTGTTCACAATGTAAAACTCTGGCTTCTGGAACTTGCTGCCATACCGCCGCCTTCTCTCCGGGTTATAATCGTATAAAGAGGATTGATCCGGCTGTACGACCGCTCTTTCATAGACCAGCAGTTCCTCGATCTCATCCACCTCATCCCAATCGAGAGGCTCATCCAGTTCACAGCCATCGTCGACAAGCATCACTATGATAGAGCCGCCATACAGCCGTGCCCACTTGATCGCTGTCGCCGCCGTTTCCTCCCAGTCAAGCCGGTCAAGTTCATCTGAAATGAAATCCTCCACATCCGGATCATTCAGCTTGAAATCATACCCGTGTTTCACCGCCTCTTCTGCGGGGGCATCAATGATCTTTGAGAACAGGCCATTGCCGACGTACTGGTCTGTCAGATCCATATCCGGTACAATGTCTTCCGCAGAATAAGTATATGCTGTTGAACTGTCCTGCTTTGTCCCGTACCTTGTGAGGATATTGCTGTAGCCATCGAAATGCTTTGCCCGGCAATTACCTGTCATCCCATCCAGATCATGCTCTTCTACTTCATTGCTTTTTACCACTCTGCTTTCTCACCTCCTTGTATCCTGTCCACTCTCCTGTTAATGATCATAACAGGCTGTTTATGTTAAACTTCATGTAAAGCGTTATCTCACCGAACGCTGAACTCCCGGCATCCACCATATCTTTGAATTTACTCTCCGGAAAACTCTCAAGCTGATTGAAATATTCTTCGTTCCATTCTCCTTCCATGACATCAAAAAATCCCTGCTGCCACTGCGCGGCCATCGGCTCCGCGCGGGATTCCTTACTTCCGGATTCCGGCCTGGTCACAACGTTATATCCGGCAAGCATATTGATATAGCTCCCTGCCTGTTCCTTTCCTGCCTGCCCCGGATCCTGCGGAAGTCTTTGACGCACAGTGCAGTACTTCCGGTATTTCACATTATCAGCTTTCGTTGTTGTCATGATGAGTTTCCTGACATCACCGGCCTTCAACTGTTTATTTACTACATCCAGAATTAAAAATCTGCCGCAGGCCCTTTTTGCTATCAGGACACCGGCAGTATACGCAGCTTCCTTATTTTCATCTTCGTCCGTGGCAGCCAAATCCCATCCACGGCAAATGGCTACAATATCATTCGGTATTGACGTCAAAATATCCCCTATCTGAGTACGCTTAAAGAATGAACCTGCGCTTGGCTTAATCTTCCAGTTTCCATTCAGCAGACGTTCTTTTTCAACTTCCGTTAAAGCCAATAAGTTAGCCAGATAGCCAGGATCATTTTCCATGAGAATCTTATTGTCCTGCAATGTACTGGCAATAAAGGTAACGCTTTTGACTGATTTCTTTGCTTTATACTCATCTAATCCATGTTGTTTAGCAAAATCAATTCCTTCATCTTCCGTATCAAACCAAGAAATAATATCATTCATGTGCACCATGTACCGGATAATCCCACTACGTTCAGATATCGGATATCCCGTATCCTGATCTATCCACCATGATATGAAATCAGCAACCCATGAATCAGCGTCTGGGTTGCAAGTGGCCCTTATGTATGGATCTATTCCGGATGCACTCCTATTACGTGACATCATATAAAAAAACTGCTTCTTGGTAAAATGTGTCAATTCGTCAAATCCTATAAGTGCAATCTGGGAACCCTGCCATTTCCCTAAATCCCTATCACCATCAATATGCGCAAAACCTACTCTGGCACCTGTTTTAAATTTCCAGTGATACCGTGGAGAAGTTTTAGGAACAGCGCCTTTTATTCCCCCATACACTTCATAGCTTGAATCCCACAAGCCACCTTCCTGCGTAATCTGTATGGATTGCCTTCTGAATATCACAGCGCCAAATTTAGGATTATTCGTATGCCGAACTGCTTCCAGCAACAAGGCATATGTCTTTCCCCCACCGGCAGCGCCTCCATATATAGCAATATCTGCAGAAGTACTCAAAAAAGTTTCCTGCGGTCCTTCCTGCGGTTTTAACACTCTCATTTCTTATCACGTCCATTTTCCGGAAGATATATCATTACGTCATCTGCTTCCCCATTATCAATACCAGCGTTATCATCTTCCATTTTTGACTTCCATCCATTCATTAAATAGTCATGCCGTTCATCAGCTATGCGCAGCCTGATCAACGAATCAATGCATTTTGTCTTCGCGCGCTGTATTTTTGTCAACTCCGCCTCCAGGGTGGCCAGTCCCTTGATAGCATATTCTGTGTCGGTATTTGTCTCTTCCACTTTACCAGATTTATTTCCATTTTCATCAAAATCAGTTCTTACCTTTTTTGTCACTCCTTTAACATACAATCCCTTTTCTGATTTCTCTTTAAATTTCTTAATCTGATGCATGAACTTACGTTCCCGTACACTATACATAGCAATCTGCTGTTGTAGCAGTTCCTCTTCGTTATGTGAAATCTCCTGCATGAGTGATACTTCTTCCTCATCCAGTGCATCCCAATAGATTGTAGAATATGCTCCATGCTTCTCCGCATTCTTATTTCGTTTAGGAACGGAAGAGACATGTCCAACAGCATTCTTATTACCCTTTGGGGCTCCTCTTGATTTCCGAACGTTCGCTTTACTTTTATCAGAATTATCCGAGCGCTCGTTTTGTTTTTTTTTGCACTGATCAGGGTTGTTATCATCCCATTTTTGTGTCGATTTCCATCTACGCACTGTACTTGCCGGAACTCCAAATTGCTTTGCTATATCAACTAATTTCATTCCATCATGATATAACTGCTCAGCTTCAATACTGTTTGGACTTCTAACCCTTGCCATTTACCACCACCTCGCCATTGTTTTGTTTTGATTAAATTTAAAAAGGGAACGAGACATTACGCCCGTTCCCCTTTGGCCATACGAATATTATTTGTTATAACATTAAATCTTCGTTATAAATTCCGCTTTCGAGAACCCCTGTTCTGGCTTGATCATCATTTTCAGGAAATCCTCTTTAGAAAACTCGGAAAGTCGGAATATTTCCTCCGGCCTCATACCCAGCTGCTTTCCAATCTCTTCCACGGATTTTCCTTCTGCCATCAACTCCTTTACAATCGCTTTCATGGGCCCCAGCAAATGCGTACCTCTTGCCCTGTTATGCGTAACAGTTCCATAGATATTACCAGCTTTATCTTTATGCTCCACGATTACTACTGGTACTTTCCCATCCAGCATGGAAACCAAGGGCTCTTCTCCGGCAACCGTCCATCTGTGAAATCCGTCAATAATCGTGAAATCCGGCCTCACTACAATCGGCAATGTCCATCCATTAGCAAGTATGGATTGCCTTAGCAATTCCAGATTCTGTTTTGATACCTTATTTGGGTTGTAGTCATTTGGCCTCACTCCCCCTCTGTCTACCCACCGGAGTGTTGACAGCGGACTGGTTATCTTATTATCCATTTGCCATCCTCTCCTTTTTCTTTGCTTCCATAATATATTTCCCGTATATTTTCTGGTATAGCGCTCGGAATGTGCGCATCTTCGGATCGCCGGATATAAGTCCTTCATAAATTGCTTTGCAATCCTTATTGTCCGCAATAGCAGAAACACTCATGAAAAAATTCCGATACCGATTCGCCACATATCGTTTGTGCTCTGTCCTAAAATTTCCATCCATATCAGAAAACAGTTCCAGAAGTGCCACTTTATAATCTCTTTCGTCGCTGCCATTTTCATTTTGCTTTCTGGCAGCTGTAGTCCTTCCGAACATCTCACTGTCCCAATACAAAGCTGCGAGATAGGCGTTTGGTTCCCTTTGTATGATCCGCTCCATCAGATCCGGATAATACTCATTCATATTCACAAGGCTCTTGGCCGTGTCAATAGAGAAAAACTGCGATACTCTCAGCTGTCCCTTCCTTGTCCCGGACTGCCATAAAAACAGGTATACCTCTGGAATATCCACTTTTTCCCGCAGGAGATAAAGCCAAACATCATTGTTTTTCCAATCATAAATCGGAAAAGTTTGGTGTCTTTTTGTTATCATTTTCCCTGCACGCCCCATAGCTGCAATATATTGCAACCGCTGCACTGATTCCGCTGTCCGGACACCAGTTATAGTGATTCCATCTGTGCATAGCCGCGGCAAAAAATCCTGATACGCATCTATACGAGGTCGCAAAAGCGGATGATCCCGAATTGCGAATGATGGTGGCTGCCTTACCCATACATCTTTTTTATATCTGTCCCAACAGATAAAGGTTTCATCGTTGGACAGTTCATTAAAGCAGTTGTAGTGCTTCACCTCAAGACAGAACCACTCAAACTTTGTTCCAACTAACATAAATTTCTTTCGCCATTCCCGTACCTTTTCCTCTATGCATGGGAAAATGGCTTCTTCATCAATGAATTGCACAATAAGCTGTGCCGGATTAATCTCGCCTGTCTGTATCAGGTTCATTACAAGCTGAGACAAGCAAAGGCTGTCTTTCCCACCGCTGAAAGACATATAAACCGGAAGACCATTTCGGAAAATGTTCCGAATCCTGATCTTTGCAGCTTCCACCACATCAATACTGGCCTGACATCTCTTTATAGCCATATCTTTTCCCCACATTTCGGGCAGACGACAGATTTTCTTATTTCGATGGAATCCTCATTATCTGCTACTGGCTCCTGATGCACTATTGTGATCGGTTCCTGCTCCGTCTGCGGCTCTCCCTGGCCGGTCTCTATCTTCTGCATCTGCTGATTTCTTTTCTCTGCTGCCTTCTTAATGCTTTGTATCTCGTCTTCATCAAGATTACCATACTCATAAAGTTTGCTCGTGATATCCTCAGCCTCCGATACCATCTGTTTCAGTATTTCTTCATCAAATCCGGGAATATCCAAATCGCCCTGCAGGTCCTCCAAAAAGCTGTTTAGTGTTTCCAGGTTCTCAATCCCCAGGTTGAAAATCTTATTGTCGGCGATCGTCAGCTTCTTTTTCTGATTTTCAGTGAGATTGTCATACTGGTACACGTCTGCTGTGTCCTTCCCCATCGCAACGAGGGTATCATACAGGCCATTTCCTGCCAGAATGATATTCTTTTCATCCACGACAATCGGCCTGATCTGCCCGAACATTTCCACGCTCCGGCGAAATTCTTTGATCTGCTGCTCTGTATGAATCCTGACATTCTTTTCAGGTTTTACCAAGTCAGCCAATTTCATCTTTACCACTTTCATGTACGCATCCTCCAAAATAATTTTGTAGGAGCGTCTGCAACGTATAATCTATATGCCATCTGCAAATAGCAAAATTGACAGCCATTGCGGACATTTGCCTGCAAGCGCTGTCAAGTGAAAACGTTTTATTTCAGACTATCCAGAAAGTCTTTTGCGCTCTGGATATGTTCTACCGCCTCCGTTACAATAGAGCCGTCTATCTCATAGATCTCTGCCCAGGCATTTTCCACGCTTCCGGTCCACTGTCTTGCCGGCCATGGATGCGTGCCGCAGAGATACCCGTTTTTCCAGTCATAGATCGGCGGCATCTCCAGATTGTAATAATGGATATATGCCAGCAGTTGTTCATGTGTCCAGTCGGAGAGCGGGCTGTATCTCGTCACGCCCTGATTGTTGGTATAGATATTGTCTCCCCATCCCACATAGTTCCCATCTGCCCGCCGGCGCCCCAAAAGCATCATATCCAGCTGGTTTTCTTTGAAATATTTCGCCTGCCCTCTATGCTGAACGATCTGGAACCACATAGACGCATATTTACTGTCCTTTGGGAAAAGCATATGCGGATGAGCGGCCAGCCATTTCATGTCCTGCCCTGTGTTGATTATGGACAATTCCGGAGGCTTATGAGCATCTACCCATTCTATAAACGCTTTGTACTCCAAATTGCAGATAACGAGCACACAGGGGGATATCCCCGCCATACGGCAGATTTCCCCTAGGACTAAGGAATCCTTTCCGCCGCTCCATGCATATGCGGCTTTCTTGCCTTTGGTTTTCTTTTTGATCTCCTTCACGGTTTTATCCACCAGCTGATCCAGCTCTTTCCGACTCACAGCCTGCTCGATCTTTGCGAATGCCTCGATCCATTCAGAATTTTTAATCCGCTGCTTTCTTCCAAGTATTTCACCCATGGTCCTCACCCCGCTTTCTGGTTACTGCCAGGGCCACGGCGCCGGAGAGGATAACGGTCAGAAGACTCCCTGCAGTCTTGCAAATAGCGATTCCTTTTATATTTCCATACCCGAACACCGGCAGTCCGATCATCATGGCAAGGATAACTCCTGCGACTATGCCCTGCGGCGCCAGCCTTACGCCTTTAAGTGTAAGAACCGTCGGCAACAATGTGGAGGCTCTAAAAGTTCCATATATCAGGAAGAGGTGTGTTACCGTCAGTCCCGGGATATTCGCTACCGCAATGCCGGCAGCCAACAGCAAAATCATGGAGAGTTTTGTTTTCCACATTGTATTTTTCTGAAAAATGTCTGTTGTGAGGGATGATACTGCGCATAGGTTACTGTCAATCGTGGACAGCAGACCAGAAATGATCATAAATAAAAACGGAATTACCGCCCAGGCCGGAAACAATGTGCTTATCAGTTCAAAATTGATCACTCCGGTATCCACCGCAACATACCCCATGCCGGCGCCGATAAATCCGAGGATCCCCATTGCCAGCGGCACAATGCCAAACAGCAGAGCTCCTACTAGAAATGCCCTGTCTATCCTGCTTTTTTTCACGCAGAAAGCCCTCTGCCAAAAACACTGATCCCCAAACGGCCCGGATATAAGCCCGATTGTGGTCGGAAGCCCGAATCCGAGGAAAATTTCCCATCCTCTTGCAGAGAATAGGTGTCCGGCATCCCCTGTGGCCCCTCTTAAACCCGTAAGCAGCGTTTCCAGCCCTCCACCATTCTTTACACCAAAAGCCACAAAACTTATGCTGGCGGCCAACATGAAGACCATCTGAATAGCATCTGTCAGTATCGAGGCTCCTATCCCGGAAAACTGGGAATAGGAAAACGCAATCGCCGCCATGATCACCGTCATGGCGGTAAAAGGGATCCCGGTAAGCATACTTAAAATTTTGCTGCCTGCAAGCAGCTGCACCCCGGTAGATAATACCGACAACACACCGAGCTGGAGCAGGTAAATGTTCTTCACGGAACCGGACCGGTATTTTTCATACATATACCCGGAAAGAGTGATCCCCTCCGGCATTTCTTCCCTTATCCTTTTTGCAAAAGGGATGAACAGTATCAGGCAAAACACATTCGGTACCAGGAACCAGAAGAGCCCTGCAAAGCCCTTTGTGTATGCGTTCTCAGTTGACGTGAACAGCGCTGGCGCCCATATCCATGTTGCGGCTATGCTCAGCGCGGATATTCCCCACCCGATATCTCTATTCCCGACACAAAACCTTTCAACATTGCCCTCTTTTTTTGTTATAAGCACCGTTGCCCCAAACATTACCACCGCATAGGCCAACAGCACGATCAAAGTGTAATTCATGGTATTCCTCCTTATTTTCTTTTGGAGGAGCCCTCATGCCATCCTCTCCCTGCCCCATCTCCTTTCCCGGAAAAATTGCACAAAAAAGGAAGTCCGATCCTCTTTCGGACTTCCCCAACGTTTGATTTAGAATTTTACGAATACAATTTTCTCACTTTTATATTGTATTGTCAATGTAAAGTTTTTTTAGCTGGAAGATTCATCGAACGTTCAGCCCGTCCACGCCAAAAATGAGTGCCGTCAACCTCTCAATCCCCACCCGGAGATCCGAATACACGCTTTCCTTAGAAATCTTCCGTTTTTCCGCAATCTCCTTAGCCGATAGTGTATCCGCTGCCATATACATATCCCATACCACGTTGTATCGACGCAAGTCTATCTCCCTATTGGTAGATCTGTCACAGTAAGAATAATATAATTCGAACATAATTTCAATATGAGATACAATAATAGCTGTCCTGGTGGCACTGTTTTTGATACTCTGGATGATAACTTCGTCATTATAGATGGACATCATGGATTCCAGAATATCCAGTGCCGACTCTTTCATTTGCGTCCGTCCAAAAACAGATTTTTCTGCATGCTCCTTCAGCATGTGATAATTCCGCAGGAGAAGTTTTGTATTGCGAAGCCGCTTGTCGGCCCGGTGGCTGTACTCCTTTTTCCGCTCTTGGCCAAATGTCTTGAGCGCCTCTTTTGCCCCAATTACAGCTGCCTTCTCATATATTTCACGCAATTCTGCCGCTGAGAGACATACGATTTTCTCTGGTTTTTGTTCTTCCACGGCTTCGCATTTTTGTTCCCGGGCCGGCTTTTCCGCATGATTACGCAGAACTTCTTCTACTGCTTCGGGTGTAATTCCCATTTCTGCGGCAATCCTCTCGTTTCTCCAGCCGGCCGCTCTGAGTGCCGCCGCCTTTCCGGCGTCTATATTCTTGTTGTCTGTTTTCATGCAATCGCCCTCCTGATTTTATTTCAATTTATATCAGATTATGTTATAATCTAATTGTCTGTTGGAGGGTTGCGAAAGCGCTCTCCGTTTTTATTACCCCAAAAGCATCTGCAGATAATCTTCCATGGATATTTGTCCCGGAAGATTGTGATCAGTTTCGTCTCCTGCTGATACCGGCATATCGGCATTCCTGCAGCTTGAATGCTGGGCAATACTATATTTCCTTTTATAACAGACCGGCCCATATCCAAGCTCCATACTCTTTCGATTCTTTAATTTCCTGCCGCAGATTGAACACTTCATAGTCCTCCGTCCACCCCTTTCCGCAGGGCGCATTCCGAACATAAGGCTGTGGCTCCCTGCGAAAGCACTACTGAAAGAAGCGGTGTCCTCCAGCATTCACATCCACACGTCGGGCATTGTGTAAGTTCCCATCCATCCCGGCCAACCGGAATGTTTTTTCTCATAGGCATCATGGCATATCCGCCTTTTTCTTCTGACCCCCTTGGCCATATCCTTACTTCCACATTTATCCCTCCTTTTCTAAACTTCGAAATTTCTGATCAATATTCGGAAT
>VSOD01000599.1:497-2404 GCA_009774655.1 Lachnospiraceae bacterium | reverse complement strand
GAATATGACATTTTATAACAGGGGAGATACGCTTCCCCTGATTTTGCATATCGGAGGTCGAGTATATGACTTTATTGCAGAGAGACCGGGAAAATATTGAATTAGGCACTACGCTTGCCACGAAAGTCATTAAGCTGTATCACAAAGGCATCGACAGTAAAGACATTGCTTCTTCTTTGCAGCTTGATCTTGAATATGTCAGCTCAGTCATATCAAATTACAAAAATGAATAAGATATAAAATTTAACAGACACATTATTAGCAGGGGGAGTAAACACTTCCCCTGATTTTGTTCATCGTAGATTGGAGGAAAAAAATGGATACCATGTCAAAAGAAAAAAACTGTCCTGACAAGGATGCTCTACATAAGGTTCTTGCTCAGGCATATAAAGGGAAAAATTTTGCCATACTTGGGATCAAACTCCCACCCATCCATGAACTGCTTCCGGCAATTCCGCTAAGAGACAGCTTCATTGACAGCCTGTTCTTACTGGAAGATGGAACCTATGCAGTTGTGGAATACGCATCCGGATGCCATAAAACAGAAATGGTTAAATATACGCAACACCTTGCAGAAATCATGGAAAGGTATGACAAAGAGGATGGCAGGTTTAACCTGCATTTCATCATTATCTATACCGGCGACGTGGAAAAGGCTGAATCTGTTTTTGATTTCGGGTGCCTGACCTTACACCCGGAGCAGGTCTTCCTGTCCCGCATGGACGGGAACACCGAATTAGAATCCGTTCGGCAGAAAATCCATTCCGGATTTTTACTTACAGATGATGACCTGATGAAACTGGTGGTTCTTCCGTTGTCTGTTCCCGGTTCTGAAGGAAAAATACAGTTATTTGATGAGATTACGTCCCTGACAGGAAATATTCCGGATGAGGAACAACGTGCTTTTGTCCTCTCCGCCATGACACTTGCCGCCGACAGATTCATAAACTAAGGAAAATTGGACTGGCAGCCGCCAGTCCTTTTCTTTTTCCAGCCCTGCATGAAAATGCCTAAATTACAGACACTATTCCTAAAAAGGAAAGAAGGAATTACTATGGCTGTTGCACACAAAGGCTCTATATCTATGGGACTTGTACTGATTCCGGTCGGACTGTATAAGACCACTGTGGATAATGACATCCACTTTAACCAGCTAGATAAAGAAAGCAAGGCCCGCATCCGGTATAAAAAATACTGCAGTCATTGCAATAAGGAAGTCGGTCCGGATGACATCATCAAGGGGTACGAATATGAGAAGGATAAATACGTGGTAATGACGGATGACGATCTGGAGAAAATTAAAACCAGAAAGGACAAGACAATCCACATCCTCCAATTTGCCAAAATAGCAGAGATCAATTCCATTTATTATGAAAAAGACTACTATGCCATACCCGATACCGGCGCGGAAAAAGCATATGAACTACTACGTCAAGCGCTGCTCTCCCAAAAGAAAGTAGCCATCGCAAAGACTGTCATGGGAACCAACGAAAAACTTCTGGTTCTCTATCCCACCAAAGAAGGCCTGATCGTCAAGACGCTGTTTTACCATGATGAAATTGCCGCCGTACCGAAACAGATGCCCAAAGTTGCGGTTGACAAGAACGAACTGGATATGGCAAAAATGCTGGTGGAAAATATGACTAAGCCTTTTGTTCCCGAAGACTTTAGGGATGAGTACCAGGCAAGGCTGCGGGATGCGATTATGAAAAAGATACAAGGGCAGGAAATTGTTACCGCCGATACCAGTGAACCGGGCAATGTGATCGACCTGATGGAAGCCCTTCAGAAAAGTCTGGAGATGTCCAAAGGAAGCGGGCGGAAAAAGACGGGGACAGCGTAATGGATTTGTTCGAGAATAAAAAAATCAGTCCCATGCTGATCGCGCAGATGCAGGAACCCTTCAA
>VSOD01000599.1:0-487 GCA_009774655.1 Lachnospiraceae bacterium | reverse complement strand
TGACAGTTGGATCTATGAGCTGAAGCTGGACGGCTGCAGATGCATCGGCTATTTTGATCTAAACGGCACCTGCTTACGGAATAAGAGAAATATGGAACTGCTCCCCAGATTCCCTGAACTGAAAAACCTCCACCACAACGTCTCGGAGCGGACTGTGCTTGACGGTGAACTGGTGGTACTTCGGAACGGTGTCCCTGATTTTTTTGAACTACAGCGGCGTACCTTTCTGACAGACCGTTTTAAGATTGAGCTGGCAGCCTCAAAATACCCTGCCTCCTTTGTCGCTTATGACTGCCTTTATGAAGGCAGCCGCAGTATCATGGACCAGCCGCTCCTTGAACGCAAGGAAATCCTGCGGTCATCCATCCGCGAGAACCGCCTTATTGCCATATCCCGCTATATCCCCAAGGATGGCATTGGATTGTTCCGCGCTGCCGATGAAAAGGAACTGGAGGGCGTAGTTGCCAAAAGAGCTGCCAGCCTGTAT
>VSOD01000598.1 GCA_009774655.1 Lachnospiraceae bacterium | reverse complement strand
AGGCCACCGTTTCCGTGCGGATTTTGTCTTTTCACCACAAAACCATGTTCCGCCGCACGTTGCGGAACACCTCGCTCTGCTTTTTACAGTTAGTGATGATTTCCGCGCACAGCATACGGGCCGTCTCCCTGTCATACGCCCGGTCCACCACGATGGCCATCTCCAGAATGCCGCCCCGGTAATTCCCCGGCACATGCAGCACTCTCTCGATCTGATTATGCAGCTGCAGATTTCTCACCGCCGTCAGTGCCATAATTGTCCCTCATGTCTTTTCACATCTTCTTCAACTTCGCGAAACCCGCGTACATGATCTTCTGTCCAACCTCGTCAAACACCACCGTCACCTGAGAGTCCCGCGGCCCCGGCTCAATCTTCATCACGGTGCCTTCCCCGTACCGCATATGGCGCACTCTGTCTCCCACGCCATACTCCAACGTCCGGCTGCCCGCAGGTTCAATGGACACGGCGCCGACGCCCTGGGTCGCCCTGGTGATATAGGGCTGGTTCTCCACGGCAGTGCGTTTCGGCCTGACTATAGCCCTGGGTCTTACGCCGGCTCCCGCCTGTTTCGGCGCGGCTCCCGCCTGCTGTGCCGTAAACTCTTTGCCGAAGCCCGGTCCTTTTGGTTTATCAAACACATCATCCGGCACCCGGCGATAAACATTCTGTCCTGTATCCGCACCTGTCCCAAAGGGTTTCCGTTCAAAAGACGTCGTCTCAAAGGATGTTGTCTCAAAAGGTTTCGCCTTAAAGAAACTCTTCGGCGGCTGATCGTCCATGAGCATCGGTGGAATCTCTCTCACGAAACGGCTGACCGGATTATACTGCGTTTCCCCTCTGATCATGCGCTGTCTGGCGTAAGTGACCGTCAGTTCTTCCTTTGCCCTGGTGATTCCCACATAGGCAAGCCGTCTCTCCTCCTCGATATCCATCGGATCATCAGACATGATCGTCATATAGCTGGGAAAAATACCGTCCTCCAGGCCCGCCAGATACACATGCGGAAATTCCAGACCCTTGGCTGAGTGAAGCGTCATAAGCAGCACCCTGTCATCGGACTCCCCTACCTTGTCGATATCGGCGACCAGCGCCACTTCTTCCAGAAATTCACTTAAAGTCGGCTCATCATGGGTTTCCTCATAAGCCACCACTTTACTGACCAGTTCGTCGATATTTTCGATCCGGTCGGCCGCATCTTCCTCCTCGGACTCCTCCAGCTCCTTCACGTAACCCGTGGTCTCCAGAATATCACGCACAAGCTCCTCCAGACTGTAGAATTCCAGCTTGCTGCGGAACGTCTGGATCATGGTTACAAAAGGCTTGAGTTTGGAAGCGCTCCTGCCGATGGTCATGATCTGATCCGCCTCTTTTAAGGCATCATAGAAACTGATCTGTCTGCTGTCTGCATACTCCTGCACCCGCACGATCGTCGTCATGCCGATCCCTCTTTTCGGGATGTTGATGATACGCTTCACAGCCACATCGTCACGGCCGTTGTCTATGGTTTTCAGATAGGCCAGAATATCCTTGATCTCCCGTCTGGCATAGAAATTGACGCCGCCGATCACATCATAGGGAATTCCTTCCATAATAAATTTCTCTTCCAGCAGACGGGACTGCGCATTGGTGCGGTAAAGCACTGCACACTCGCCAAACCTGGCCTCGCCGGCCCGCGTCTTTGCAGCCACATCGCCCGCTATGTACTCCGCTTCTTCATAGGCCGTGTCAAACTGCCGCAAATGAATCCGGTTTCCTTCTTTCTGTTCCGTCCAGAGCGCTTTCTCCTTACGTCCCGTGTTATTCTTGATCACGGCGTTGGCCGCATCCAGAATGATCTGCGTGGACCGGTAATTCTGCTCCAGCTTGATCACACAGGCTTCCGGATACACTTTTTCAAAATCCAGAATATTGCGGATATTGGCGCCGCGGAACTTGTAGATGGACTGGTCGTCGTCTCCCACCACACAGAGGTTTCGATACTTATCCGCCAGCAGCCTGACCAGTTCAAACTGCGCCGTATTGGTATCCTGATACTCGTCCACCATGATGTAGCGGAATCTTTCCTGATAATTGTTCAGCACCTGGGCATCCGCCTTGAAAAGCTCCACCGTCTTCATGATCAGATCGTCAAAATCCAGCGCGTTGTTCTTGTGCAGCACCGCCTGATACTCCTTGTAGGCCTGCGCGATCTTACCCGCATGATAATCGTAGCTGGCCGCCGCCTGCATTTCATACTGCAGCGGGCCGATCAGTTCATCCTTCGCCGAAGAGATGGCGCTCATGATCGTCCGTTCTTTTAACATCTTCGTGTCGATCTGCAGCTTCTTGCAGACTTCCTTCATCACGCCCTTCTGGTCGTCCGTATCATAAATGGTAAAATTATTGTCATAGCCTATCCTGGCAATAC
>VSOD01000597.1 GCA_009774655.1 Lachnospiraceae bacterium | reverse complement strand
CTGTCTGTAATCCAGCCTGCCGTCACAGCCTGTCAGGTGAAAGCCTTCCTTCGTGTGCACCAGTGTCCCCTCTCCCCCCTGGTAGACACAGTTCATGTTGACCAGCATATAGATCGCAACCGGAACCTCCAGTCTGTAGGTCCCTGCTTCCAGCTCCTGTCTGACGCACTCCCGTTCCCACCGATACCAGTCCGGAATATGCGTAAACCGGAGCTGCCCGCATGTCTCTGTTTCCGCTCCCGATGTCGATTCTGTGTCCTTATCTTCATGCGCCTGCAGATAACCGTATTCTGTCAGCTCATAGGTTTCACCACACTGTCTGCAGCCAATCTTCGTTCCCTGCCCCTGCATCCGGCCTTCCGTCCTGCAGCGGGGACACTTATACAACATCCTGTTCAAACCGTCTGCCCGGAAAGGCTCTGCCACCCTGATCTTATTTTCCTGCTGCCATCTGAAATAATCAAAGGTAAACTTCTCCTGCAGAATATCGTTTAACTCCTGCGGCGACTTACGTGCAATCTCCTCCGGCGAAAGCAGATATTCCACCTCCGCCGACACCCGCACTTTGCGCAGCTGCAGATTATTGTACAGCGGATCTCTGGCAAAAGCGCCGTTTGTCCGAATCATGACCACCGGTACTTTAAGCAGTTTAAGACACTTGCCGAGGCTTTCCGGCAGGGGTGTCTGCGTGCCGTCAAAGCTGTAGCTCGCCTCCGGGAACATCAAAATGGAGCTTTTTAATTCCCTGACCGCATAGACCATATCCCGCACCAGCGTCACATCCATCATAAATTTTCTGGTAGGAATGCAGCCGATCAGCCGCATCATCCATCGCTTCCCCACAAACCCATCCGATGTGCACACGACATGAAAAGGCCGCGTGACCAGAAGTCTGGCCGCTATCTTCAAATCTATGAAACTGGAATGGTTCATCAGCACCAGACATGGTTCGTCTTTGCCCAGCTTCTCAAGCCCCACCGTCCGGTACGTGAATCTTGTCATCCACAGATCCCACACGGACAGCAGCAACAGGATCATGCGGAACAACAGCCTCTGCCTGATCGGCTTCTCATGCTCCCACGCCGGAAGCGCAAGCACCTCCTCATAACCCATTTTTGCGGTCTTTATCTTCATATGTACTCCCCCGTCATACGGCAGTCCAAAATGACGTGCCGCACTGCACTTCGTTCCAATCGTGACAATTTCAGTATACTATACGGGTTATGAGGCCGCAATCTGTATCTTCACTCATAAATAATACTAAAGGATATCATACTTCCTTTGCATTATCCGGAATTCTGTACGACTTATTTCATGCCTTCTTTTTTTAATTTCCATTCCTGGCAGGCATAACCAGTGGAGCTCCATTGCCCTGCTAATGCTCCATTTTCTGTAAGATTACTTTGAATTTCTAATAGTTTTTGGCTATTTCGATTGATAATCTTATAATACCCGTCAGATGATGGGTTTAACATCCAATCCTGGCAATAATTTCCACTTGCAGGATATTGTACAACAGCAGCACCTTCCTCAGTAGAAGCCAAACCTACTTCTAACAGTTTACCACTGTTTGCATTTTGTAACTGTATATAACTGCTGTCTTTATGCGTTATATTCCACAGCTGGCAATTATAATTAGTCCAATCATACTGGGCCGCCTGCACGTTGTCTTCCAATGAAGCAGAAGGAATTTCCAGAAGTTTATTACTGTTTCTGTTTACCAGCGCAAACTGATTATTCATATCTACACCTGCACAAAATACCTGTATGCAATCTAACTCCGCATATCCTGTACCAGTCTGGAATTTGATTGAATTCACCCCTTCATTCAGTTGACAGGTAAAACTCGACCATTGATATCTCCCCCATTTCACCGTTGGTTCATAAGATAGTGAAAATGTTCTTTCATTATTAACCGTAACATTATGGGAAGCGTTCGTCCCGGTTCCATTTGAATATCGAACATTAACCGTATACAGTCCTGCCTTAGGAACTACGATCTTATCAAATTCCACACTACTGTCAGAATAATTGATATATCCAACTTTCTTCCCGCCGGATGCATCTATATAACTATCCACTTCTACATTGGTCAACTGTGCATTTTCTGCTTCAAAAGCAGCTGCTGTTAACGGGATGGAACCAACACGCACTTCATTCCGCCCGGTTGAAAGATTCTCTACATTTGCAGCCTGATATAATACTGTACCGTCAATATTGGTATCAATACTGCAGCTAAATCCACTTAATAGGTTTTCGGTATTTGGCCCATCAAAGGTCACTGCCATAGGCATGCGTTCCCAGGTTCCTTCTCCATAATTATAATTTACAAACTCAAACTTCGCACTTGAATAAGTGCCTATGCACCTTGAAAATTCAATAAGAACTGGCATAAAAACAGCATGAAA
>VSOD01000596.1 GCA_009774655.1 Lachnospiraceae bacterium | reverse complement strand
ACTTTAGAAGGCCTCTGGGAAGCCCCTTTTTCTACAAAATAAATGCCCAGACGGGGGCCGCCGTAAACGATCCCGTCCGTATCCACGCCGAAGCGCCGCAGGGCATTGGCCGCACTGTGTCCCAGCTCCTGATCCGGCAGCCTTGTCACATACGCCGCGTCCATTCCCAGCTGAGACGCGTCCACAGCCACATTTGCCTCCCCTCCGGCAAAACTGACCTCCAATCGGTCAGCCTGTACGATCCGGCCATGCCCTTCCGGATTCAGCCGCATCATCAACTCTCCAAAGCATACCAGTTTTCCCATATCAATACCCATTCCTTTCCCGCAATCTGCGAATTGACAGCTGTAAGGCACAGCTTCCGTGTTATCCGATGACCCCCGCCTTATATGCCCTGATCTCTATCACAATCTGCTCCGCCAGATCTCTTATTTTCTCAAATTCGTTCTGCAGGATCCACTGTCTGTTTACAAGACTGCCGCCAATTCCTACACCGCAGGCTCCCGCTTCCAGAAAGCTTCTCACATTCTTCTCATTCACCCCGCCCACCGCAAGCAACGGGATGTGTCCCAGAGGCGCTTTGACTGCCCTGATAAAGGACGGCCCGCCCACATCTGCCGGAAAGGTTTTAACAAAAGCCGCACCGGCCTTCCATGCCTGCACCACTTCCGTGGGTGTCAGCGCTCCAGGTATTGCTACCATGCCCTGTTCATTTGTCAAACGAATCAATTCCGTATCCAGATGCGGCGATATAAGAAAGGACGCCCCTGCCCCTTTTGCCAGCGTCACCTGCTCTTTCGTCATTACAGTGCCCGCTCCCACGCAAACCTTATCTCCCAGATGATCCCTGATAACACGGATTCCTTCCAATGTCTGTTGCCAGCCATCCCTGTCTTTCTGGTCAAAGGTCACTTCGATCAAAGAAATCCCTCCATCATACAATGCCTGCGCCAGCGCAGCACAGTGTTTCGCCTCAATGCCTCTGACAATCGCAATACAGCTTTTCTCTTCTATCTGTTCGATTACTTTTCTTCTGTCCATTACCATTCCCCCATCGCACCATCCTCTTCGAAATAAAGGATTGGATTTCTCCACTTTCCGTCATAGGCAGATTCTTTCATCCTCTCTTCATCCACCTCAAATCCAAGCCCGGGTTTCTGCGGAATTTCAATATATCCGTCTTTCACAACAAAAGGCTCTTTCAGAATTCCCGCTCCCAGATCCCGGCCTTCCGCATGGGTCGGATGCTCCTGCGCCACAAAATTGCCGATGCAGGTATCCACCTGCAGACAGGCCGCCAACGCCACAGGACCGAGCGGATTATGCGGAGCCACCGCCATATAATAATTATCCGCCATGGCTGCTGTCTTCAAAGCCTGCAGAATTCCTCCACAGTGACACAGATCCGGCTGCACCACATTGACTGCCTGTTTCTCGATCAGCTCCCGGAAACCGAATGTAGTAAAAAGTCTTTCCCCGGCTGCCGTAGGCGTCACCGATGAAGCTGTGATCTTCCTCATCACGTCCACATTCTCCGGAAGTACCGGCTCCTCGATAAACATCAGATGAAATGGTTCCAGCTCCTTCATCAGCACCGGAGCCATGGCCGGCGAGATCCTGCCGTGGAAATCTACGGCGAGATCCACGTCCTTTCCGGCCGTCTCGCGCATTACCGCGATTCTTTTTACGATGTCTTCCATCTTGGAAAAGGTATCGATAAACCGAATCGGCGGTGCAACCATGGAGGTCTTCAAAGCCGTGAATCCGTCTGCCACACGTTTCTTTACCCAATACCGGATCTCTTCTTCCTGCGGATCGTCTGCAAAGGGCGTCACATGCGCATACATCCGAATACGGTCTCTGCACCTGCCGCCCAGAAGCTGCCATACCGGAACACCCAGCATCTTCCCCTTAATGTCCCACAGGGCCTGTTCAATTCCGCTGATGGCGCTGCAGATCACAGCCCCGCCTCTGTAAAAACCGCCCCGATACATTTTCTGGTAAATATATTCCGTCCGCAGCGGATCTTCACCGATGAGGATCTCGGCAAACGCCTTGACAGCCGCCTCCACAACAAGCGCCTTACCTTCCAGCGTGGGTTCTCCCCATCCTGCCAGGCCTTCGTCGGTCTCCACCTTCAGAAGCATCCAGCGGGGCTGTATATGATAAATACAAATATTCGTTATTTTCATCACACTCTCCTCGTATTCTTTCCTACCCTTTGACTGCCCCGGAGGTCATTCCAGCAATAATCTGTTTCTGCATTGCCAGATAAAAAATCACCATGGGGAGCATCACAATACACATGATTGCCAGCATTACCGACCAGTCCAGACTGAATTCACCGATGCACTGATGCAGTTCCAGGAGCAGCGTCAGATTCCTGCGGGAACTCAAAAACAGACTGGATAAAGTAAAATCG
>VSOD01000595.1 GCA_009774655.1 Lachnospiraceae bacterium | reverse complement strand
ATCTGCGGTTGTCTCCGGACATATCGGTTATGACCTTGCCGCTTTCAAATTCCCTGACTACCGTGCCTTCCGGCACTTTGATGAAGATATCTTCACCTTTCTTGCCGCTGCAGTTGCGCTTATTGCCGTTCTCACCGTTTCCAGCCGCATATTTGCGCACATTACGAAAATCGGTGAGGGTATTGAGTCCCTCGTCCACAACAAAATACACGCTGCCGCCGTCGCCGCCGTCACCGCCGTCAGGCCCGCCGTTTGGCACATATTTCTCTCTGCGGAAAGACACATGGCCATCGCCGCCTTTGCCGCTTTTTACAAAAATCCTCGCACGATCTGCAAACATAGTTTTCTCCTGAACACTAAAATACTTTAACTTGAAAAAAGGCTTCAAACACAGTCCATCACTGTGGCCAACGATGGACAATGCCTGAAGCCTGAATCAATCCTATTATTTCTCTACAGGATATACGGAAGCCTGTTTCTTGTCTCTTCCTCTTCTCTCAAAGCGAAGCACACCGTCAACAAGCGCAAATAATGTATCATCTCCGCCTCTTCCTACGTTAACGCCGGGATGAATCTTCGTTCCGCGCTGTCTGTATAAGATATTGCCTGCTTTCACAAACTGTCCGTCAGCTCTCTTGGCGCCGAGTCTCTTAGCCTCAGAATCTCTGCCGTTCTTAGTGGAACCAACACCCTTCTTATGTGCAAAAAACTGAAGGTTCATATTCAACATGGTATTACACCTCCTTAAAATGCAGTCTGCAATGTTTCTTCCCGTACTGCTCTTCGATACGGGTCAAACCGAGTACAAGAGAATCTATAAGTACCCTGGAAGTCTCTTTCAGAGGCTGTCTGGCAAAAAAACACCGGATTAAGCCGCTGTTCTCCTCCGCTGTAACCTCCATCTCCTCTCCCGTGATCTCCTCCAGAGAGTTGATGGTATTGATGACCAGCGCCGAGACCGCAGCACATACGATATCTTCTCCGTAAGCGGCATATCCTGCATGTCCGCTGCATGTAAACCCCTGATAGTCCCCTGTCCTCGTCTTATGAAATGTGATCTGTATCATCTCACACCTTCGCACAACTCTTATGTCCTGAAAAAATAAATCAATGCCGATGATTATGCATTTATTTTGTCAATCTTTACCTGAGTGTATGCTTGTCTGTGACCATTTTTCTTGTGATAGCCGGTCTTTCTCTTGTACTTGTATACGATCACTTTGCGGTACTTACCCTGATCCATAACGGTTCCGGTAACAGTTGCGTTCTCAACATCCCCTGCAACCTTAAGTCCCTGATCGCTGACAGCTATAACCTGGTCAAATGTAACAGCGGTTCCTACTTCGGCATCCAGTTTCTCAACTTTGATGACATCTCCTTCAGAAACTTTGTACTGCTTTCCACCTGTTGCGATAATTGCGTACATATGGCACCTCCTATTCATGAACAAAAGTTCATTTACTCGCCAGCTTCGGTGACGCCGGATGGGCATACTTCTACCTCGCTGCGCGGCATACTCATGTATCATAACCGGTTTGGGGATATTTGTCAATAAAATTATTGAAATTCACCAGAAAAATCACTGAGAAAACTGTATCAGGAATACCTGTAATTTTGATTTCTGTACAGTTCTATGGAATCGTTTTCCTTTATCTTTTCCTTTAACATCCAGTACAAATTAACGCCACGATATGTCTGATATTTTTTGAAAAAAGAAACAACAACGTAATTTTCGGACTCCTGTCTTTTTCTCAAAAAGATATATACCGTAGAGTTTAAATCCTTCAGCGTACTTTCTATAAAAAAATCAGCCATAACCTTGCTGCCAAATTCCTGCATTCGATAGATTCTGATAAAATTATTTTCATCCAGGTATCTCTCCAAAAATCTCATTTCAGATACTCTTTCTTCTATAGAACCCCCTTCGTACAGCTCTTTAGAATTATATTTTCGGCTTTTTTTCAAAACGTCGTCTGTTATTTCTTTCTTTAGTATTGCTGTAAATAATTTTGAGGGACTGTTTTCGATCACAATATCATCTATGTAATGGAGCCCGGAAATATGTCTTAAATCTGTCTCCTTAAAATCCAACGTCAGCTTCATTATCTTACGATTTCCTGACACAACCAGATGATATTTGCAGTTTAAAAGATCAGCAAACTTTCTGCCACATTCATATATTTTATCCATAGGTAACCCCGATATAAACAAAAGCCCTGCTTACGCAAGGCTTCCTGCTTTACATAAATGCAACTTTCTATTCGCTTACGCTAGATGGTTTATGGTAAGTTGCCACCTTTTTCAACGCCTCCACCCTCACCGCCTGCCATCACGGTTCCGGCTTCATAGACAATAAAAGCATTTTTGGGAGTCTGCTTCTCCAGAAGTTTCCCTCTATATTTAATCTATCACACTGTACAAACAG
>VSOD01000594.1 GCA_009774655.1 Lachnospiraceae bacterium | reverse complement strand
GAGTATTTCAGGAGTATGTGGCGCACGAGGCGGATCTGTGCTTCAAGCTGCCGGACAATGTGAGTACCATGGAAGGCGCGCTGATCGAGCCGCTGGCAGTGGGATTCCACGCAGCCATGCAGGGCGGAGCCAGAGCAGGGCAGACGGCGGTTGTTATGGGATCAGGCTGTATCGGTCTGGTGACGATGATGGCACTTAAGGCGATGGGCGTATCCAGGGTGTATGTGGTAGACGTTCTGGAGAAGCGTCTGGAGAAAGCGCTGGAGCTGGGAGCGGACGGCGTGATCAACGGCAGCAGCACGGATGCGGTGGCAGAGGTTATGAAGCTGACGGAAGGCAGAGGCTGTGACCTGGCGATCGAGACGGCGGGAACGCAGATCACCACCGTGCAGACCATGCATATGACCAAGAAGGGTGCGACTATCGTGCTGGTTGGCTACAGCAAGAGCGGTGAGATGACACTGCCGATGAGTCTGGCTCTTGACAAGGAGCTGACGTTCAAGACGATCTTCCGTTATCGTCATATCTATCCGATGGCGATTGAGGCGGTAGCTGCGGGCAAGGTGAACCTGAAAGGCATCGTGACGGATATCTTTGATCTGGACGAGGCGCAGAAGGCGATGGACTACAGCGTGAATAACAAGGCGGATATTGTGAAAGCGGTGATCCGGATTTAGATTCCCTTTAGGAACTGCAGCGGCCTTAAGTTCAGGCGGCTGCAGTTCCTGTTTCTGTAAAAATTTCGCTTACTATGAAATCTCGTACCGGTTGGACTTCCACACGATATCCACCAGATGGGCGATACGCAGTTTCAGCTGCTCCAAAGGCAGGCTGCCGTCCGCAAGCGCGGCGCGGATATTGTCATGGTCACCGGGGATTCCGGGCATTACCAGATCGTTTCCGGCACGCATACAGCCGGAAGCGGTGCAGTCCGGGCCGTTGTGGGTGGTGGTCCAGTCGGTCATGAACACGCCCTTGAAGCCCCACTCGTCGCGGGCAGCTTTGGTGCACAGGTCATAGTTGTTGGCCGCATGGATGCCGTTTACCAGATTGTAGCTTGTCATGATGGACATAGGCTGGCTTTCTTTGACAGCAATCTCGAAGCCTTTCAGGTAGATCTCGCGCAGGGTACGCTCGGAGATGACGGAGTTGGAACCCATACGGTTGTCTTCCTGGTTATTGCAGGCATAATGCTTGATGGTAGTGCCGCAGCCGTATACGGACTGTACGCCGTCGGTCATGGCAGCAGCCATCTTACCGGAGAGCAGCGGATCCTCGGAGTAGTATTCAAAGTTGCGTCCGCAGAGCGGATTGCGGTGGATGTTCATGCCCGGTGCAAGCCACAGGGTTACGTAGAATTCATTCATTTCTTCCGCTACGGCTTTGCCGACTTCGTGCATCACTTCTTTGTCCCAGGTCTGGGCAAGCAGCGTGCCGATGGGGAAAGCGGTACAGAACTGATAATAGTATTCTGCGCCCTCGATATCGGCATTTCTGGCAAGGAAACCGTGCTCGATGCTCATCTCGAAAGGAACGGGTTTGATCTCGCCGTCTACCACCGGATAACGCTGGAGCAGACGCAGGCCGGCCGGTCCGTCCGCCAGAACGATGGGCGTCAGGTTTTTATCTTCCAGAGCGCAGCTGCTTGTCTGGGCAGCGGAGCCGGGAACAGAGATACCTGCGGAGCCGAGAGCGCTTTCCTTCTGCTCGTCGCTGGCATTCTGGCTTCTGCCGGGATCGCCGGTAGCTAACAATACCAGCTGGTCCGTGCTCAGGGAATCTACGAATTCCTTTACTTCGGGAGCGATATGATCCTGTTCTCTGCCGTAGACAACGGTAGTCGTCTGCAGGGCGGATGTATCTACGGTGAGGGCGGGCACCTGACCGGCTTTTGCCAGCCATTCGTTTCTCAGCGCAGCCACAGCTTCTGCGGGTGCGGACAGTTCTTTCAGCTCGTCGGTGAGCGGGCAGATATTCTCTGTCTTTACGAGCAGGGCATCGTCCTCCAGATTTACGATACCGGACAGGGCTGCGTCGGCGATGCTGTTGCCCACGAACAGGCCGTAAGCGCCTTTCTCCAGTACCCAGCCGGGTGTCTTTGCGCAGTAGGAAGCCAGGGTGTAGAGCGGAATCTCCACGGTCAGATCCTGTGCCTCACCGGGGGCAAGGAGTTTCGTCTTGGCGAAACCGGCCAGCCGGCGGTATTCCTTTTCCATCTTATCCTGCGGGCAGGAAACGTAAACCTGTACGACTTCTTTGCCGCTGTGGCTGCTGCCGGTGTTGGTGACATTTACGGTAACAGATACGGTGTCGGATGCGGACAGGGTGATTTCCTTTACAGCGAGGGCGAAGTCCGTGTAGGACAGGCCGAAACCGAAAGGATAACTCACAGGCACCTGGACGGTGTCGAAGGAGCGATAACCCACAT
>VSOD01000593.1 GCA_009774655.1 Lachnospiraceae bacterium | reverse complement strand
GCACATGGTGAGAAGAGATAAAGTAAATTATTATCTGGATCTGGCGAAGATGGTGGCGCAGCGCTCTACCTGCCTGCGGCGGCATTACGGCGCAGTGATCGTCAAGAATGACGAGGTGATCTCTACAGGATATGTGGGGGCGCCGCGGGGGCGGAAGAATTGTACGGATATCGGGGAATGTGTCCGTATCAGGATGGAGATTCCGCGGGGAGAGCGGTATGAGCTTTGTCGCAGCGTTCATGCGGAGGCGAATGCCATTATCAGCGCGTCCAGGGATAAGATGATCGGCAGTGCACTGTATCTGGTAGGCGTGGAGGCTGACACGGGAGAGTATGTGAAGAATTCCTGCAGCTGTTCCATGTGCAAACGCCAGATCATCAACGCCGGGATCGAGACGGTCTATATCCGGGACACGGAAGATGACTACCGGGTCATTCCGGTACAGCGGTGGGTTGAGGAGGATGAATCACTGGAGGGGACGCTGGGGTATTGAGTATGGGGCCGCTTCAGTTGCAAGGGATCGGTGTTCTCAACAGTGCGCAGGATGAGGCATGACAGTGGGCACTCAGCAGCAGTAAGGGATCGGCGTTTCCAACGGTGTGCAGTCTGAGCGCATGACAGTAGGCGCTCAGTAACAGTATAACGGTATGGCAACAAACTCTGCTATTATGATAGAGTTTGCGCGCAGAATGCCTGTGTAATAGTGCTGCGTGAACTTACAGGATAAGAGAAAGGCATGGAAGAGCAAGATGACGATACGGACGATGACAATAGAAGACTATGAGGGCGTGAAGGCGTTGTGGCTTTCCATCAAAGGATTTGCCATCCGCAGTCTGGACGATTCCAGAGAAGGAGTCGCGCGTTTCCTTGACAGGAATCCTTCCAGCAGTGTCGTGGCGGTGGAAGATGGAAAGATCGTGGGAGCGATCCTGTGCGGGCATGACGGCAGGCGGGGCTGTCTGTATCATGTCTGCGTGGCGGAGGAATACCGGATGCGCGGGATCGGCAGACGGATGGTGGTCTTCTGCATGGAGGCGCTTAAGGCGGAGCAGATCAATAAAGTGTCCCTGATCGCTTTTACGGCCAATGACATCGGAAACGCATTCTGGCGGCAGATCGGGTGGACGAAACGGGAAGATCTTAACTACTATGATTTTACGCTGAATGAGAAAAATATTACGGCGTTTAATAAGATGTGAGAGGTCAGCATGAAAGAAGTATTTGATTTGTCCAGGTTTGATTCTTATAAAGAAGATAATCGCAGGGAAGTAAAGAAAGCAGAAGGAGGGCTGCCCAACAGTTTATGGGATACTTATTCTTCTTTTGCAAATTGTTATGGAGGCGTTATCATTCTTGGTGTGAAAGAAGACAGAGAAGGGAAATGGCATACAACCGGATTAAAAAATGCTTCAAAATTGAAAAAAGATTTTTGGGATACCCTTAATAACCGCAAAAAGGTCAGTATCAATCTTTTGAAAGATGATGATGTAGAAACGTTTTTGATGGAAGACACAGGTGACGTGATCATGGTCATATGGGTGCCTGCTGCAAAACGTGAACAGAAGCCGGTGTTTATCAACGATGATCTGTTTGGCGGAACTTTTCGGAGAAACTGGGAAGGAGATTATCACTGCACGCGGTTACAGGTTAAAACAATGTTGCGTGATCAGGCGGAAGAAACCATGGATATGGAGGTGCTTGAGGAAGCCAAAATAGAGGATTTGAATATAGACTCTGTTCATGGCTATCGCAATAGCCATAAATCTTTTAAACCGGGACATCCGTTTGAAAGGCTGGATGATAATGAGTATCTTAGAGTTATCGGAGCAGCAGGTGTTTCCAAAGAAGATAAAAGGCTGCATCCGACGGCGGCTGGAATGCTGATGTTTGGAAATGAGTATGATATTGTAAGATATTTTCCGGAGTATTTTCTGGATTATAGAGAAAATCCGGATACCGTGATCAGATGGACAGACCGGATTCAATCTTCATCGGGTGAATGGTCGGGGAATTTATTTGACTTTTACTTTCGTGTATATAACAGGATCATCAAAGACATCAAAGTGCCTTTTAAAATGAAGGGAGGATTTCGGATCGATGATACGCCGGTGCACAGGGCATTGAGAGAGGCGTTGGCGAATTGCATTATCAACACGGATTTTTATGGAAAATATGGTGTTATCATATTGAAAGAGAGCGATAAACTTATATTGGAAAACCCGGGCTATATCAGGCTGGGCAAGGAACAGATGCGTCTTGGTGGCAGATCGGATCCCAGAAATAAAAGCCTGATGAAAATGTTTAATATGATAGATATTGGTGAACATGCGGGAAGCGGTGTGCCAAATATTTTTAATGTATGTGAGGAGGAAGGCTGGGAGGAACCGATCATAGAAGAAAGTTTTGATCCTGACAGGACTTCATTGACT
>VSOD01000592.1 GCA_009774655.1 Lachnospiraceae bacterium | reverse complement strand
ATCTGGGCAGCATCTGTGGCGGTACTATAGGCAGATATCTTTATGTCACAGATATGTACTATACACAGGATGCTATGGAGAAGACAGAACCGGAACTGGCAAGACGGCTGCAGCTTAACGGTGTCAGGGAATGCCTGATCGAGAGTAACAACGGTGGCCGCGGGTTTGCCCGGAACGTGATCCGGCATCTGCGCACACTCAAGTGCTTTAAATGTACAGTCACATGGTTTCACCAGAGCAAGAAGAAGAGGACGCGTATCATCACAAACGCATCAAACGTCATGGAGCAGGTGATCATGCCGCGTGACTGGGAAACACGCTGGCCGGAGGCGGCGGAGCATATCCGCAGGTATCAGCGTAAAGGTAAAAACGATCATGATGATATCGAGGATACCCTGACCGGCATTGTTGAGTTTGTCAACGGGGATGTCAAAGGCAAGAAGAAAGCCAGGACAGGTAAAAAGAGCAGGCTTGGGCTGTAGAGGTAGAAAGTTATGTATAGATTCAGCAGGGATCAGGTTTTGGATCCCGTTTTTTTGACAAAGTTAATCAGGAGATTTCAGAGCGAACAGGTGCCGCGCTTTAAACGCTGCGAGGACTACTACAGAGTACAGACACAGGTCCTGCAGCGCACAATGACAGACGGTAAGCCGAATAATAAGCTGGCACACGGGTTCTGCAGATATATCACGAACATGGCTACAAGCTATTTTGCGGGCAAGCCGATCCGTTATCTCTTTAAAGATGACGAGAGCGGAGATCTTACTGCCGAAGAATACAAGGACGCCATACTGGATGTCTTCCGGGATAATTACATTGATTCCATCAACTTTGAAGTGTCAAAGGAAGCAAGCAAGAAAGGGGTCGGTTTCTATCTGCTCTTTTCAAACGAGTTTTCGGATCTTAGGATCAAAAAGCTGGATGCGGAAACGCTGATCCCGGTCTACTCTCCGTCACTGGATGAATTTTTAGAGGCGGCGGTGCGGATCTGGTCAGAGCATGACATAGACGGAAAGCTGATCATGGAATATGCGGATGTCTATGATGATACATACATCCATCATTTCCAGCGCGGTGACGGTGAACATGATTACAAGGAATTCCGGGTGCCGGAGCCACACTATATGAAGGACATCCCCGTGATCATTGTCTGGAACAATGAGGAGCAGCTGGGGGATTATGAGCCGGTCATCACGCTGAATGACGCTTATGACAATGCGCAGTCGGATACGGCCAACGACATGGACTACTTTACAGACGCTTATCTGTGCATCACAGGGGCTAGCAGCATGGTGGAGGATGCCCTCACCGGGGATCCGGATGATGACGGGGACGACGAAGGCCGGAGGGCCGCGGTAAACCTGCGTAAAAACAGGCTTCTTTTCCTGGACGAACACGGACAGGCGGAGTGGCTGACAAAGAATGTCAATGACGCTGCGAACGAGAATTATAAGAACAGGCTGTATAAAGATATTTTCTTCCTGTCGCAGGTACCGGCGCTTACGGATGAAAATTTCTCTGGGAACTTATCCGGGATCGCGATCAAATATAAGATGACCGGTCTGGAAGAACTGGCGATAATGAAAGAGAACCGGATGCGGTCGGCGCAGACGAAGATGCTGCGGATCATCACGGATTTTTTAAATACGAAGATGAACAAAGCATGGGATCCGGACACGGTAGAGCAGAAATATGACCGCAACTTTGTCGAGAACATCTCCGACGTCATCACGGATGTAAAGAATGTGGAAGGGATCGTGTCAAGGGAAACGCAGCTTGACATGATGCCGAACAGTATCGTACCGGATACGGCTGTAGAACTGGACAGGCAGAAACAGGAGGCCATGGATGCGGAGCAGCTGCCGAAGGTCGATCTTAGCAGCATCGGCATGTAGGTGGCGATATGGCAAAAGATTATTGGGAGCGACGTTATCTTAAGGATAAGGCAGCATCGGTCAACTGGACAGAGGACTATCTGGCAAAGCAGCAGAAAAAGCTGTACAGTCAGGCGGAGCAGGAGATTCAGGCGGAGATCGAGAAGCTGTATCAGAAGTTCGCGGACAGCGAAAAGATCACACTTGCGGAAGCGAAACAGAAGATCAAAGACGCAGATTTCCGTAAAATTGACTGGGCGGGGATGCTGCAGCAGGAGAAGGAGCTGCGGGAGCGTCTGAAAGAGACAGATCTGCCGGAAGAGATCAGAGAACAGATCGAGAAACAGCACAGGGCGCTGGATCTGGAGATGAAGGCCTACGCGAAGCGTGGCCGTATCTCCTATCTGGAATTACGGTCGCTGGAGATCGACAGGATCATGGTGGATCTGTATGATAAGCAGCAGGAAAACATCTACGACCACCTTATAAGTGAGTTTGACGATGGCTATTATCACAGCATCTTTAACACACAGCAGCGGATCGGGTTCGGCTATGAC
>VSOD01000591.1 GCA_009774655.1 Lachnospiraceae bacterium | reverse complement strand
ACAAAAATCAGGCAGATACCTATAGCCAAAAAACTGTCAGCTTTTTGGCCCCGCACTTTGCATATAACAGAATATAGAACCAACACAATACCCGGTACTATAGCACAATATGGTATCCTAGCTGTCATGGTCAGACTTTGCCCACTCCAATCAATACTAAACAACATTTCAACGATAGAACAAATAAATACTGTTACTGCATAAATCACAGTAAGTACTCTATGCATTGATTCCACTTCTTGTTCCGCAATATTCAGTACATTGCTTACCGCTCTTTCTGTTTCGCTGACGGAAACAATATCTGTGTTCTTTTCAGATTTCATAAGCTCCAATATAGATACATCTAAGGCATTTGCCAGACCCTCAATCGTATTTATATCAGGAAATCCCAAACCCCGCTCCCATTTACTGACCGCTTTGTCTGTCACCTGAATTTTTGCGGCCAATTCTTTTTGCGTCATTTTAAGTTCTTTTCGTCTGTCAGCTACAAAGCAGCCAAATATTTTTGCATCCAATCTCATCACCTCCAATCCAATTAGTGTCTGCTGATTAATACTAAAACTCTTGATTTTACTGACTTTTACCTTGAAATTTGGTATAATACTTGCAAGGTTTTTGATAAAATGACATCATTTTCTTTGCAGATTTTTGATGAATTTCACGAATAAAGGGGTTAAAATCATGTACAAATCGATAGATAAACTGCAGCATTCATTCCTTGACTTCAATCAGCCAATGGGACTTCATATGAATCCGGATAACCGCTGGATTAAAATGGCGGACTGCATCCCATGGGATAAATTTGAAATCAAATATGCGGAACTGTTTCCGAGTGATATCGGCAACGTTGCCAAACCGCTCCGTATGGCACTGGGTGCTTTGATTATCCAGACCAAGTTTCAGTATTCTGACCGGGAACTTGTGGAACAACTCACAGAAAACCCATATCTGCAATACTTTATAGGATTGCCCGGCTATCAGGAAGAAGCCCCGTTTGATGCAAGCACACTGGTTCTTTTCCGCAAACGTATTTCTGCCGAAATGCTAATGGAAGCAAATGAGTATCTTCTTTCCCACAAAGATGATGACAACAATACACCACCATCTTCCTGGGGTTCTGACGATAATGGTTCTTCAAAAGAAGATATAAACAAAGGAACCCTGACGCTGGATGCAACCTGTGCACCGGCAAATATCCGTTATCCCCAGGATGTTTCGCTCCTGAATGAGGCAAGAGAAAAACTGGAGACAATTATTTACCGATTCTGCAAGTACTATGGCCTGCCACTGCCACGACGTTATAAAAGACGTGCCAGAAAAGATTATCTGGCATTTGCCAAAAGCAAAAAACACAGTGCAAAGAAAATCAGGAAAGCACTCCGCAAACAGCTCAGTTATGTTGCCAGGGACATCCGTTACCTGGATGAGTTCATGAGTGACGGTTATGCGATGACGGAGAAAGAAATTGATTTGTATCTGACCATTATCATGCTGTATGAACAGCAGAAATACATGTACGATAACAAAATACACTCAGTGGAACATCGTATCGTAAGCATTTCGCAGCCATGGCTCCGGCCTATAGTCAGGGGGAAAGCCAAAGCCCCGGTCGAATTTGGTGCAAAATTTGATTTGAGCATTGACAGCGAAGGATATGGGCGCATTGAAAAGATATCATTCGAAGCATACAACGAGAGCACCTGTCTGATAGATGCGGTAGAACGCTTTAAGAACCGAACTGGTCATTATCCAAAACGTGTACTGGCAGATCAGATATACCGAACCAGAAAGAACCGGAACTATTGTAAAGACCATGGCATCCGGCTGTCAGGTCCAAAGCTTGGACGGCCATGTGCCAATGCAAAAATAGATAAAAAACAAGAGTATCAGGATAATACGGACAGAATTGAAGTGGAACGTACTTTTAGCTTAAGCAAACGTTGTTATGGCATGGGTTGCATTACCACAAAGTTGAAAGAGACACAACTTACTTCTGTTGCATTATCCGTATTCGTGACGAATCTGTTTAAGATTCAGAAACGAATACTTTGCGCTCTTTTGCATTTGTTCCGATTTTGGGACAGATATAAATACTGGAGCTTGCAAATGTCTTATTAATCAGTAGACACTAAGTAGACAAGCTTTTTTTCTTCTTCCCTCTTTTTCTTGGCTTCTTCTTCCTGTTTGCGTTTCTTCTCTTCTTCCGATTTATTTTGCAACAGGGCTTCCATCCAGCGTTTCATTTCTTCGTCTGTTATTGATGCAAGATCCCTTATTGTGTTTTCTGGATTTCCGGAAGAAGAATCTGTACCGCCTGATGGGGAATCTGGATTTTTAGGGTCCGTATCAAGCTGGTTATTTACATTGGTGCCTGTATTATTTTGGTGTGTTGACTCATAGGAAGTTCCGCCATAATCTATGCTGTGCTCTGTAT
>VSOD01000590.1 GCA_009774655.1 Lachnospiraceae bacterium | reverse complement strand
AGTCCTCTGTATACATATGTATCTATGGTCTGCGTCACATTCATCAATACACCGCTCTGCTGAGGCACCTGATAGAACAGACCGAAATCCGAATAGAAGATACGTCCGACGGACAACAGCACCAGCATGATGATCGTAGGTCTTAGAAGCGGCAGAGTGATCTTTCTGATCTGCTGCCATTTCGATGCACCGTCAATGGCAGATGCCTCATAGATTTCCCTGTCGAATCCCAGGATCGTGGACAAATACACGATACAGTTATAGCCCACGCCTCTCCAGGTCTGTACGAATACCAGTATAAAAGGCCAATATTTCGGTTCCGTATACCAGGGAATCGGTTCCTTGCCAAATAAAGGAAAAATACTGTTATTCAAAAATCCGTTTTCCGAACTCAGGAAAGCAAACACCAGATAACTGATAATCACCGTAGACAAAAAATGAGGCAACAGGATGGTGGACTGATAAACCTTCTTCCATCTTGTGGTAAGCTCGGACAGGATGATGGCGATCGAAACTGCCATGATCACATTAACGATGATAAACAAAATATTATAACCCAGTGTATTTCTTGTAATGATCCAGGCATCCTGTGTCCGGAACAAATATTTGAAATTTTTGAGTCCCACCCATGGCGAACCCCAAATTCCCTTTTTCGTGGAATACTTTTTAAATGCCAGCACCAGGCCCGGAAGCGGCATATAATTATTGATAAACAGATAGATAACTCCCGGAAGAGCCATAAGATATACGGGAATAAACCGTTTGACAAGTCTTAAGGTCTTCTTGGAATCCTTCTTTACTTTTGCTGTCTGTTTCATAGAAATCTCCATTCTTGCTCAACACGCGAATTTGAGCGCAAGCACAAATTTGCCTGTGAAAAATTTATTTTTCACAGTATGCCAGCCTTTCTTATACAAGAGAAAAAGGAACCGGAATCTGAGATTTCCATTCCTTTTTCCCGTTTTCAGATACATCCGTCCAGGACGGACTCATGCACGATCAATCGTTTCCTACTCGACACCGTTCGCGGCTGCCCATGCCTCCAAAGCTTCTTTCTTCGCATCTATATAAGCTTGAAGTCCTGCAGCCTCCAGTCTCTCATTGAGTTCGGCAATACCTGCCTCCGGCTCGATCAGACCGAATACAAGGCTGTTGCCGTATTCTTCCCATACATTGGTCAACGCCGTATACTCTGCACTGACTTCCGAAGAGTCAAAGCTGAAGCCAAGCGCCTTGGACTTCATGGCATTGTTGTTGAAATCTATCGTCTTCTCCCAAAGGTCGATGTCATCCCCTTCACGTACATAGGTAGGATATTCACAAGGCATCATCCAAGCCCACACCAGATTGTAATACTCTACTGTCTGCTCGGTCACTCCCTCAGGGAAAGTACAATGACCGGACTCCGTAAGAACATAATCCACACCTTCTTCACCCCACAAAAGCAGGTTGGTCACTACGGGACTGGTATACAGATCGTTCAGAACCGTCATCGCGGCCTCAGGAGCTTCTGTCGTGGAATTGATGCTCCAAGCAGCGCCAACAGGCGCGCTGCTTGCCACAAAGTCAGGCCCCAGCTGGAATACAACGGAATCCCGTCCGCCACGTTCCGCTTCCTTCTGGCGTACAATACCAGGCTTTCCGGCTGTCGTATCAGCGATCAGAGTGCCTGCAATAACCTGTGCGCCGCCGTTCTGTGTCTCGGTGGCGGCATCCTTCGACATAAATCCTGCCTGCTGCCACTCATACATCAGCTGACAATATTCCTTGAACATATCGCTGGTAAACAGATTGGACACTTCAAGACTGTTGGAAGGATCAAGCAGCACGCCAAACACGTCTCCGCCAATAGCATCATAGGCAAGCTTCTGTCCAAGATACCCGTAATCCCAAGGATACACTACATTCACATCAGGATATGCTTCGTGAAGCTGCGTAAACAACTCCGTCATATCCTCCGCAGTCGCAGGATTGACTTCTTCCATGTTGATCTGGGAATAATCATAGTCTATACCATCCATATACTCTTTATCGACTACGACGCACCACATACCGCTTGCCAGATCACGCATACAGGGAATCCCATACAGAGTGCCATTTACAACACAGCCCTTTAAGAACTCCGGATCGATCAGTTCCACAATATCCTTACCGTAATTATTGAGTAGATTTCCCTCATTCAGATCATAAGTACTCTCGTTCGCTACCGTATTCGAGAAGTTCATAACGCCTGAGCTGAAAATATCCACCTGCTCCCCTGAGGAAAGCATCATATTCACGCTCTGTGTATAATCGCCCATAAGAGACGTTACAAACTCAACATTGATATTGTAAGTGTCCAGATAATATTCTTTGATCTTACACTACTTTACAAGTTTTTAACAAAAAGTGCCGTATGAAGCACTTTGGTGTATAATAAGTTTGCTAACAATAAAC
>VSOD01000059.1 GCA_009774655.1 Lachnospiraceae bacterium | reverse complement strand
CAGCATAAGGATATTTTGTGGGCTAAAGTATTGATTTTTCAAGGTGCGGATCCCATTTTTGATGTGGGAAGTTTGAGATTTTTATTATATGGCAAATACAAAAGGCAACTGTAAAAAAAGCCCCCTTATATTTTTCCCATCATATACTGGAGTTGAGTAGACATACCCCCTTGATCAAATCGACCGCCTGTTCAAGACTCATCTCTCCCAGGTCCTGTTGGTCACGCTCTGCGTCTCTCTGTCTTACGGATACAGATGCATTATTCTTCTCGTTTTCGCCTGTGATGATCATGTACGGCACCCTGTCCATGCGCGCTTCCCGGATTTTATAGCCAAGTTTCTCGCTTCTGACGTCCACTTCCACCCGGATATCGTTTTCTTTCAAGACTTTCTCAACTTTCCGGGCATACTCATTATATTTATCTGAGACCGGCAGGACCTTAACCTGTACCGGTGCGATCCAGGCAGGAAATTTTCCCGCATAATGCTCCAGCAAAATACCGATAAATCGTTCTATCGAGCCGAATACAACTCTGTGCAGCATAATGGGGCGATGTTTCTCTCCGTCTGCTCCAATATAGTCGATATCAAATCGTTGCGGAAGCTGGAAATCAAGCTGAATCGTTCCGCATTGCCACGTTCTGCCTATGGAATCTTTCAGGTGAAAATCCAGTTTCGGTCCATAGAATGCACCGTCTCCTTCATTTATTACATAAGGTTTACCCAGTCCCTGCACTGCTTTTTCCAAAGCCTGCGTGGCAAGCTGCCACTCCTCATCACTTCCTATGGAGTGCTCCGGTCTCGTTGACAATTCAATTTCATATGAAAAACCAAACTTTCGGTACATTTCATCGATCAGGCGCATAACACCCTGTATCTCATCCATTATCTGATCTTCTCTCATAAAAATATGGGCGTCATCCTGTGTAAAGGAACGTACTCTCATAAGCCCATGTAATGTTCCGGACTTTTCATTACGATGGACAAGCCCTAATTCTCCCATTCGCACCGGAAACTCCTTATAGGATCTTGGTTCCAGCTTATACACCAGCATTCCGCCCGGACAGCTCATTGGTTTGATCGCATAATCATCCTCTTCGACCTTGAGAGAATACATGGAATCTCTATAAAAGTCCCAATGACCAGATGTCTCCCAGAGACTTCTTTCCAGCATAATGGGCGTAGAGATCTCAACATATCCTTCTCTGCTATGGATCTTCCTCCAATAATCAATCAGCAGGTTCTTCAGGATCATGCCCTTTGGCAGAAATACAGGCAGTCCCGGCCCTTCATCAAAGATCGCAAATATTCCAAGCTCTTTCCCCAGCTTTCTGTGATCTCTTGCTTTTGCCTCTTCAACCATATGCAGATATTCATCCAGTTGTGCCGCTTTTGGAAAAGAGATCCCATAGATTCTCGTAAGCATCTGATTCTCTTCGCTGCCTCTCCAATAGGCCCCGGCCACCGACAACAGTTTGATCGCTTTGATCTGGCACACATTAGAAATATGCGGCCCTGCGCAAAATTCCTCATATTCACCCTGCTTATAGAAGCTGATCGGCTCTGCATCATGCAGTTCCTGAATCAACTCAAGTTTATACATTTCACCTGCGTCCGCCATAAAACTGACCGCTTCTTCTCTTGACTTCTCATAGACTTGCAGGGAAAGAGACTCCTTGACGATCTTTCGCATCTCCGCTTCGATCGTCCCTAAATACTCTTCTGAAAATGGAAATGCAAATTGAAAATCATAGTAAAATCCATTTTCGATCGCCGGCCCAATGGCACATTTCGTTTGCGGATATAAACGCTTTACCGCCTGCGCAAGCACATGTGCACTTGTATGCCAAAATGCCTTTTTACCCTCCTGTTCTTCAAAGTTTACTTCTACAATTTCTCCGTTTTTTCGTAGAACCTTCATACTCTGTTGCTCCTCTCTTTTCAACTTTAACTGTCTGGCAACAACATAAGAAAAGCACCCTGAAGACCATATTCCTATCGTCTTAAGGGTGCATTCAGCACGGTTCCACCTTAACTTTTCACTTCAGATTCTATCAAATCCTATCCTTTAACGCAGGCATACGGTAATACTTACTCATTTCAGCATTACAGCTCTGGAATGGTTTTCGTCTAATCTCCGCATAAACAGCTTCCACCAGTTGCTGTTCTCTCTGGATGCTTCCAACTAAACTACTCTTTCCGTCATCGCTTTTCTTATGTTATTGAAGGTACTTTATCACAACCTCTTCCTTTTGTCAATGCGCATGTTGACCGCAGCACGATATCTACCCGCCAAAATCCCCCTCTTTCTTTTCCAGTTCAATAGCCTGCTTCGATTTAGAAATTCAATCTTTAACTGACCACAGAATTGCGCATCATTCTTTTTTTCTCTTTCAAAACAAGCAATACAGAAAGAACCGTTGCAAGCAAATCACTGATAGGCTGTGCAAAGAAAATGCCATTGATTTCAAGAAAAATCGGCAATATATAGATAAATGGCACCAAAAAAACTATCTGTCGCAAAACCGTTATGATAATAGATGGTGCGGGACGGTTAATTGACTGAAAAAATGTGGCAGCTAACATTACAAATCCCAAAACAGGTGTAATGCAGAAATTTATACGCAAACCGGAAATTCCGATTCGTAACATTTCTTCTGTTCCACCAAAAGCACCAAGAATCTGTTTTGGAAAGACAAGAACCATCATCCAAATAAAACAGGTAATGGACACGGAAAATACGGCTGCCTGACAAAGCGTTTCTATGACCCGCCTGTAATTTCCAGCGCCATAATTATTCCCGATGATCGGCTGGATGCCTTGACTGATACCGCTTGCGGGCATAATTACAAACGTCATAATGCTTGATATGACAGCACATCAAAACAAAAGCCATCATCATATAAGATAAGGGAAAACAGACTGATAAGCCCGCTAATGCGGAAGTTCCATTAAAATTGCCAACAAACATTCTATCCACGATATTATAAACAGCTGTTATCAATAGTGAGACAGCTGCCGGTATGGAAAATTTTAAAATCATGGGAAACAGTTTCCCGTTTAAGTAATCCACTTTTGTTTCATTCATAGTGACACCTCCATTTATTAGTTTCCTAAGTTTATATTTAAAAATGCAGCTGTCGATTTTTCGACAGCCTTATCATTTTTCACGAAATGTTATCAAGCATTTTTTCAATTACTTTGAAAAAAATATCCAGCTCATTCTGCGAAATATCTTTCGTCAGTTCTTCTTCCAGTGCGGTAATATCTGCTATCACCATATCCTTATACTGCAATGCTTTTTCACTGACAATGATTCGTTTCATTCTTGCGTCACTTGCCATAGCTTCCCGATAGATCAAGCCGTTTTTCTCCATTTTTTTCAGCAGTTCGGTTGCTGTTGGCGGGCGCAGGCTATATTCTTCTTCTATATCTTTTTGAAAAACATCATTGCTTTGAGCCAAAATAAAATGCAGCACCCGTCCCTGAGAACCGCTGAAAGATTCCTTACTTGAAAAAGCATCAATTTTTCTGCGTAATTTATTTGACAACTTGCTGACATAACGTGCTGCGTGCTTATCGTGTTGCATATCTCTCCTCCATTACTTAGCAACCTAAGTATAATAAATATCTCTGTAAGTGTCAAGCCGGTAAAATGAAAATTTCTCTATTTTAGTCTATCGTTGAGATTACGTTTTCCTTTACGTTTTCTCTCTGCGGCTGTATGATAGTCTTACAGACAACAGAACGGAGGCGGCTATGACACAGACACAACGACTTGAATTTATGATCAACTATCTGCTCAATGAAAGCGGGCAGTCAGACGCGGTTCCTGTCCCTGACGGGGACGCTGAACGGAAACGCCTGCTGCGTTCCCTTATGAATATCCGTCCGCCCCGTCTGATCGATATAGAATTTCTCAGGGTGCAGGACGCATATCTGACTGAGGAAGTCAGGGCAAAAGGCATTACTGACAGTGATACGTTACCCGTATCCCCCGTCGATAACCGCCTTGTCCTTTGGCGTGGTGATATTACCACCTTAAAAACAGATGCGATCGTCAATGCCGCAAACCGCACGCTGAGAGGCTGCTTCATACCCTGCCATTCCTGTGTGGACAATATCATTCACAGCGTCAGCGGTATCCAGCTGCGCTTAGCCTGCGATGAGCTGATGACAGAACAGGGCTGTGACGAGTCGACGGGAAAAGCGAAGATCACACCCGCTTTCAATCTTCCATGCAGCTATGTGCTTCACACAGTCGGCCCGATCGTATCAGGCGCTTTGACAAAAAAGCATTGTGAACAGCTTGCAGACTGTTATAGATCCTGTCTGGAACTGGCATCGGATCAGGAACTGAAAAGCATTGCCTTTTGCTGTATTTCCACAGGAGAATTTCATTTCCCGCAGGAAAAGGCGGCTGAAATTGCGGTACAGACAGTCCGCGATTTCCTGCAGACAGACAATAGGCTTGAAAAAGTGATATTCAATGTTTTCAAGCAGGAAGATTACGATATCTACAAAAGACTGCTCTACTCTACCGCCCCGACGGCCTCCACGATGCCAAGCCGCGAGATCTGACGCAGCGGCAGTGCCGTGGCCGCCAGACATGCCGCCACCGAAACCACCGCTGATTCCAGAATCGGTATCACCGGCACGGGCACAAACGTAAGCACATTGGACATAGCCGCTTCCATAAGCATCGTACTCAGATAACCGGTGATGCTGCCGGTCACAGCTGCGATCATACCATAGTAAGCCCCCTCCCACAGAAAAGTTCTGTACAGGCTTCCCACGCTCATACCGATCGCCCGTTTTATCCCGATCTCCGTCACCCTCGTATGGATATTGGTATAAACGGTATTGATGATATTCAGAATTCCGATCATGCCGATCAACAGGATCATCCCCCAGGCCAGCAGATTGATCTGGCCGGCGCTCTCTGCAAGCTGTCGGTCCGTCTGCTCGTAGGACACCCAGGTCGTCCCGGCCACACGGCTGCCAAGCGATGCCAGCTTCTCTTCAAAAGTCTCCCTGTCCGCGTCCTTTTCCAGAATCGGCCGCAGCTCCGCATAACGGTCTGTACCGGTCAGTTCAGGATAGAGCCGGTCACTTACGATCACCTGCACGCCGTTGATAAAACCGCTGCTGCCCACACTGAAATAACCGTCATACCCATTCATGGCCAACAGGACCGGCAGCTTTTTCCCTGCCACCACGATGGTACTTCCCTCCTCGATGCAGGTCGTCCCGATCTTCTGCCCTGCCACTTCCATCTGCAGGGGATTGCGCACAACGCACCCTTCTCCCGCCTGTAAGGCATCCCACGCCTCTTTTGACAACTGTCCGGCAAAAACATCCTCCATCCACGCATCGTTTAAGCCGAAGATCTGGAACCGCTCTCCGATCCCCAGTGCAAAATCCGTGTCGATCCCCACCGGCCTGTACTGTTCATCCAGCTCATAGATGGAAAACTGCTGCGCCGCCACTGCCGCCACATTCCGGTCTGCCGCCAGATTATTCATTTCGTCTTCTGTAAATCCGGCGTACTCGTTGACCACCGAATAATCCCCCAGATGTTCCGGCACTCTGCCCGAAAGATCCACCAGTGCGAGAACGCCCTGCAGTGTGATAAACACGGTAATGCTCATAACCAGGGACAAAACCGTGATCACCGTGCGGCTCTTGTTGCGCCGCAGATTAAGCCCTGCGTAGTACCGTTCAAAATTCCGTATCGTTCGCATTTTGAGGCTTCTGCGCTTAAAATTTCTGCCCGTCATTCCATGCATGGCCATCACCGGAGACACCTTCGCCGCGTACCGTGCCGCCGGCGCCGCCGCCAGAAATGCAAACACAAGGGTGATCAGAGCGCTCAGCGCAGGAAATCCCCACTTACCGGAATCACTGGCGGCGATCAGTTCCTGCAGCCTTACCGCATCCTGTACCAGAAACAGCTCCGGGGAAAGCTGGCTTAACGCCGCCTCAAGAATCCCTTTTGCCGACAGCATTCCAAGCAGCATTCCAAACGGTATTCCCAATGCGCACAGCAAAAGCACCTCCGCCGCCACGATGCCGTATAACTGCCTCTTCTGTGCGCCGATCGCCCGCAGGATGCCGTACCGGCCCATACGCCTTGTCACGGCGATCTTCAATATATTATAGATTACCAGTCCGGCCGCCGTCAGCACCAGTCCCGTTACCAGAACACCGGCCAGCATCATATAGGAAAACCCGGCGTCATCCATGCCGTCTGCCAGATCAGCATGATTGTGCTCCCCGCGGTAACGAATACCAAGCGCATTCAGGTAGAGCTGGTTATAGATCGTATCCAGCTCATGAATCTCCAGTTTCTCTGCGATATCGTCCATACAGTCCTGAAAATGTCCCGGATCCTTCACCCGCACATCCACGCTGTAATAGAAATACTCAGGCGGCAGAACTTCCTCCGCCGTCCCTTCACCGACCAGTCCCATAAGAGCGCCTGCCACATACCCCAGATAATTACTCTCCGTAATACCGGTAAGTATAAAATCTGCCTGATAGTCATATGCCTCTATGGCAACGCCGTGCCGCAGCGCCTTTGACAAAGACAAAGATATCCTGTCCCCTGTTTTTCCATCAAATCCCAGAAACTTAAGCGCATCCTCTGACAGTGCGATCTCCATCGGCGCCGCCGGCAGCCGCCCCTCCACCAGTTTCGTATGGGCGGGGATCGTCTCTATACTTTTCCCCTGATATTCCACAAGATCCAGCCGCAGCAGATCATTCAGCTCCGTGCTGCCCACAGGAACGGAGCGTCCCGTGTAGGAAAACCGCTCGTCCGCCTCCAGCATCCGTGTTTTTTCCTCATTCAGCTGGACGAAGGTCGCATGGTAATCTCCTCTAAGCATCACCGCCTGCTGCCTGCGCATGGCGGTAAGCATGCCTGCCGACTGCACCACCGCCGTTGTCATCATCGTAGATAAGACCACTGCCGTCAGGATCAGAAAAGACACCACCTTCTGTTCCAGAATTTCTTTTTGCGCCAATATATAATAGGATATGCGATATGGTTTCATGTTCACCTCTCCAGAATCTCAGTATTTACGCTAACAGTTCTTTGTGTGCTTCCGACACCTCGGACAGTCTCCCGTCCTCGATCACAAACTGCCGGCCCGCCCGCCGGGCGATTCGGCTGTCATGGGTGATCACCACCAGTGTCTTTCCAAACCGCTGGTGGATCTCTTCCAGCATCCGCATCACTTCCCCGCCGCTCTTACTGTCCAGATTCCCGGTAGGTTCGTCTGCAAAGATAATGTCCGGTCTGGCGATCAGCGCCCGGGCGATGGCCACCCGCTGCTGCTGTCCGCCGGAAAGCTCATGGGGCAGATGGGTCAGCCGGTCTCCGATCCCCAAAAGATCCGCCAGCTGTGCCAGATAAGAAGCCGTGTCCTGCGCCTCTCCTGCCTCTTTGGAGGGCCCGTTCTCTGCCGCCACCCGCCGTCCTCTCTTCCGCCCGCCTGCCTTCCCGCCGGAAAGCAGAAGCGGCATCAAAATATTCTCCTGCGCCGTCAATACCGGCAGCAGATGGAACTGCTGGAAGATAAAACCGATCCGGCTGCGGCGAAAGGCCGACAGCTCCCTGTCACGCAGCCCGTAAATATCCTGTCCGTCGTAGAGCAGTCTGCCGGAAGTCGGCCGGTCCAGTCCCGACAGTAAATGCAGCAGGGTGCTCTTTCCGCTGCCGGAAGGCCCCATGATCGACAAAAAGTCGCCGGGCCTTATCGTCAGACTGACCTCCTGCAGGGCGGCCACCTGACTGCTGCCGCTGCCGTATAACCTGCTTACGTTTTCTGCTTCGATCAACATAAAAAACACTCTCCTTTTGTTTGATACGGTGCTGCCGTGAATTATCCGTCACCTGCAGCTCCTAAGGAGAGTGTAAATGCCAATTCTCAAAAAAATCTCAAAATTCTGTTATTTGATGCAGATCTCCGAGACCGTATCTTCTACGCCGTTGATCTGTAGCCTGACATAAATCTTTCCGTTCTCAAATTCCTGCAGCGGCCAGGATAACGGCTCGGAAAGATCTGTAACATCAACGGACTGCGCCACATCACCCTGTACCAGCCACAGGACAAGTGTGGCCCCCTCCGGCACCGTGCCGCAGGAAATATCCGCATAAAGCAGCTGGCTGTCTGCATCCTCGATGGTCATGCTCTGTTCTTTCACGAATCCGTCGCTGGCACTTCTGAAATCCAGTTTCCAAACGCCATCCGTACAGGCGTTATAATTCATGCTGATCACTCCCGCATTCCAGATCCGCTCGTTGGAAGCGATCTCTCTGTTGATCCCCTTTCCGGTGACCGCGCAGACGATAAATCCTGTCAGGCAGGTCAGCATGAGCACCAGGCTCATAATACCGGCAATCATAAAGTGCAAATGATGTGTTCCCTGTTTTACCATAACGTTGTTATCCTCCTTTTTGACTGGTGTTCCGCATTCTTCACAGTAGTTTGCCCGCAATGAAATCTTATGTCCACAGGCCGGGCAGGTCTCTTTTATCTCCGAACGGCGCAGAAAATAAAGCAGCAGGCCGATAAACGGCGTGGCAATAAAAACCACAAGCGCCCACAGGATCGGGTCCTCGCCCCGCTTCTCGCAGTCCTGATACACCCACGCCGCAAAAAAACCGGAAGTACACAATGCGGAGGCGATAAAACACAGCAGCAGGACGGGCAGCAGCATGGAAAGGCCGCTGAAACCATCGCTTCTTAAATAGAACAGGCAAAACCGCAGTAAAAGCAGCAGCAGGATGATACCTATACCAATATAAAGCGGAAATTTTTTGTTTTTCGTATTGTTCATGCCAATACACCTCTTTTCTCAATACGGATCGTGATGTCCTCTTTTATGTTTGTTCTTTTTACCCCTACTATGGTGATCAATATGCCCGCCAGGGCAATATAGAAGCAGATCCCGGCGGCAAAGTAAGACAGGTAAGCATTCTCGATCACCGTAAGAGCCAAAACGGCCAGCAGCACAAAAGTTACCAGATTTAAAAGCATGGGCATATACCAGAGCGACAGGGTATGTGCGGCAGGCCGCTTTTGCAGGACGGCTTCCTGTTGATACAGGGCCGCTTTGAGCTTATCATTCAGTTCCGGGGTTGGTACATCGGTCATTTTCATAGAAGCCCGGATGATCTCTTCTATTTCCGTGTCAATGCGGTCATCTCTCATAACCAGCGTCCTCCAATCTTTTCTTGATCATGTTTCTTCCCTTGAACAACCGACTTTTCACAGTACCAGGCGGCTTTTTTATGACAGTCGCTATCTGCTCGATGGAACAGTCGGAAAGATAATATAACAGCAAAGGTACCTGAAACTTTTCCGGAAGCGTCTGTATGATCTGACGTACTTTTTCGATCAGCTCCTTTTGAAAATACCGCTCTTCGATATTCTCTCCGGAACGCAACACAATCTCCGCGTCATCATCGAGATTGTCACAGGGCGCGATCTGACTGCGTCTGGCCTGTTTTCTCCTGTCGCTTTTCCAGAGATTGTGCGCCAGGGAGAAGAACAGCGCTTTCGGATTTTTCTCCCAGTCAAGCGTCCACTCCGTTTCCAGCGCTTTCAGGAACGTCTGTTGATATAAGTCCTCGGCATCCGATTTGTCCACACACAGCTTCAGGCAAAATCTATATATATCTGTACCGAACTCATCAATACATCTTTCTATCTCTTTCGCAGTCAATACCTCACCTCCTCTGCCTGTTCACTCTATATTCGTCATGACTTTACAGGTGGTTCATTTTTTATAGAAAAAAATAACGGTCCTTATTTCTCACCAAACACCGCCATTATCCGCGCACCGCCGCCCTCTTCTTTTGCCCTGTTTTCCAGCCGCAGTTCTCCGCCATGCTTCCCGCAAAGCACCTGGCTGCTGTACAGCCCCATACCAAAATGCGCCGCATCCTCCGAAGCCTTCCCGAACGGTTTCGGGCCGTCTCTTAGAAGCGCTGCCGGATATCCCGGGCCGTCGTCCCCGACGGAAAGTATTAGACAGCCGCCTTCCTGCCGTAGACAGACAAACACCTCCTGCCGTGCAAATCGTACCGCATTCCCGATCAGATTCTCCGCCACAGTGAGGAAAATGCCGTGATCTATATATACCCTGTCCACACACTGTTCTTCGACAGATACCCGGACAGACGGCCTGCGCGACGCCGCAAGCAGCTCTGCCGTCTCCTCCAGTTCCTGCCGCAATAACGCGCCGTCCACGGCTTTCCTGCGGACCGGCATCTGCTCTAACCGCATGATCTCAAAAGCCGCACAGATTCCGCCCAGCTCATCCGCCGAAACCACCGGAATCGAGAAGTCCAGATCCTGCATCCGGATCCGCTCCGTTCCTTCTTTTAGTATTCGGATCGGCTCTTTCAGTTTCCAGCGGTAAAAAAGTACCCCGGCTATTCCCAGCCCGCTTACCGGAAACAGCAGCACCGTCAGGGTCTGCACCCACCCCAGTATCCTGAGAACATGCAGCTGCTCCGGTGACGGTTCCTCCAACTCCGTCACCACACCGTCATAAGCTATTGCTATACCCCCTCGTGGGATCCCCCTGCCGATTCTGTCACATACAGAATAGATCGCTGCTGTCAACAGCAATGCCGCTGCCAGACAGCCTGCCGACAACAGGAAAAAAGACCGCCGCAGTCCCATATTTCTTAACCGTTCCATTTGTACCCGCACCCCCAGACTGTCTCAATATAGCCGTGCAGCGTATGCAAACCAAGTTTCGCCCGGATCTTCCGGATATGTTCCATCACCACATCGCTGCTGCCGTCTCCCTCCAGCCCCCAGACCGCCTCATAGATCCCCGGCTCGTCATCTACGATCAGCAGTTTCTGTCTCATCCGCTGTTCCCTCCTGTCTTTTCTGCACACACTGTATTCTATTATGAACGATATATCTCAAAAAAGTCTCAAGGATCCTGTTTTTCTCCCGAATCCGGACAACAGTTGAGCCTGCCGGAATCCAGCAGGCTCATCTTAGTACCGGTCGTTATGCATTCCTCGTCGCCACCACATCCACACCGGTTCCGGCCACATCCGCCAGGATCACATCCCCGATATGCACCGGCGCTTTCACGGTAACGCCTTTCAATGCCTTGACACAGTCAAAAATCTTCTCTTTTGGTATGTCCTCTTTTGTCTTCACAGAGATCATCTCCACGAAGCCGCCCTCCACCTTCACCGTGGAAGTGACGATCCGGGTCGGGTTGGTGACCTCTTTTCTGGCATAGGCTTCTCCACGCGGACAGGTATTGCCGGTCACACTCACGATCTTATCCTCATCCATCTCCACCGTCACCGGACAGCCCATGGGACAGCCGATACAGATCAATTCTCTTTTTTCCATAGTCGTTATATCTCCTCCAGCTTCACAGTGATCGTCTTAAGATCCGGATGCTTTAACAGCTCTTCTTTCCTGAGCTTCACATCCTCCATCTCCCCCGGCGCCATGACCGGACGCTTCCTGTGCAGGACCCGTTCCTCATCCAGATACACACTCACAAAACAATTCTTATACACTCTGCCGACTCTGAAACGCACAGTCTGAATGTCCTCCATACGCTCTACATGAATTCTGGACGGCACCGTGTAGCGCACACCGTCTACTGCACGGATCTCCACCGCCTGGCGTCTGCCCTGTGCCGCCTCATCTGCACCCTGTTTTGCACCGCTTCGCGTATCTTCTTCTACGTCCGCCTGCTCTCCGGACCGTTCTTTTGCTTCATCAGCTTCATCGGCAGCTGCCTGCAGCTTTGCCCGCTTTCCTGCTTCCTGTACGTAGCGGGCGGCATTCCTGCCGGCCGCGGCAGCCTCCTCCGAGACAAAATCCACCAGATCATGCACATGCAGCACATTTCCGCAGGCAAACACACCCTCTATGTTCGTCTCCAGACTCTCGTTGACCACCGGACCGGATGTGACTCTGCTGAGCTCCACGCCCATCCCGCTTGACAGCTCATTCTCCGGAATCAGACCTACCGACAGCAGCAGCGTATCACACACATAGTCTTCTTCCGTTCCCGGAATCGGTCTGTTCTTCTCATCCACCTGTGCCAGCGTGACACCTTCCACCCGTTCTCTGCCGCGTATCTCCACCACCGTGTGACTTAATTTCAACGGAATTCCGTAGTCATCCAGACACTGCACGATGTTCCGTTTCAAACCGCCGGAATAGGGCATCAATTCCGCCACCACCTGCACCTGCGCTCCTTCCAGCGTCATACGTCTGGCCATGATCAGGCCGATATCACCGGATCCTAAAATAACCACCTTACGCCCCGGCAGAAAGCCTTCCATATTGACCAGCCTCTGGGCCGTCCCCGCGGAAAAAATACCCGCCGGACGATAGCCCGGAATATTCAGCGCCCCTCTCGAACGCTCCCTGCAGCCCATCGCCAGAATGACCGCCCCGGCCTTGATCTCAAACAGCCCGTCCGTGCTGTTCATCGCCGTGACTACCTTATCCCGACTGATATCCATCACCATGGTATGCAGCCTGTATTCAATCTGCAGCTCTTCCACCTGCTCGATAAACCTGCCCGCATACTCCGGTCCCGTCAATTCCTCCTTAAACGTATGCAGGCCGAATCCGTTATGGATACACTGATTCAAGATACCGCCCAGCTCCTTATCCCGCTCCAGGATCAATATGCTCTCTATTCCGCTTTTCCTCGCGGAGACCGCCGCCGACAACCCCGCCGGGCCGCCGCCGATAATTACAATATCATATGTTTTCACGTGCTATTTCCTCGTTTTCTATCTTCATTTTGTGACAATCTCCTGTGAACAACAAAGAAACCTACAGCGAATCCTTATTTACCCCAACCACAATCCTGGATCCACCGCCCGCCTTCGTAATGTCACTGATATCCTTCCCGCACTCTCTCGCCAGAATCTCCATCACTCTCGGGGAACAGAACCCTGCCTGACAGCGTCCCATCCCGGCTCTCGTCCTGCGCTTCACGCCGTCCAGGGACTTCGCCCCCAGCGGTCTTGTGACGGCATCTATGATCTCCCCCTCCGTCACCATCTCACAGCGGCAGATGATATTGCCATAGGCCGGATTGTCTCTGATCAGCTGCCTGCGCTCCTCCACAGGCAGTTCCTGCGGTTTCAGGATTCCTTTTCTTGTTCCGTCAAATGACGGGTTTTCTTCCGGCTGCAGGATTTCCCGCACAATGCCGGCCACCATCACGCCGATCGCCGGACTGGCCGTCAGCCCCGGCGATTCTATGCCGGCACAGTCCACGAATCCGGCCGCTCCTTCCACTTCCCCGATGATAAATTCGTGATTCTCCTCATGGGCACGCAGCCCGGCAAAAGAAGTGATCACGGACCGCATGGGCAGATTCTTTACGTTCTCGCCGGCTTTCTCGATCACCTGATCCAGCCCTTCTCTGGTGGTGTTGCTTCCCTCTTTGTTCTCTGTATCCACGGCAGTCGGTCCCACCAGCAGATTCCCGTGCACCGTCGGCGTCACCAGAATGCCTTTGCCGTACTTGCCCGGCAGGGCAAAGATCACTCTCGCCACATGGCCGCCCGCCGATTTGTCCAACAGGCAGTAATCCCCTCTGCGCGGCGTGATCCTGATCTTCTGTTCGCTGACCATATTGTGGATCACATCCGCATAGACACCGGCCGCATTGACTACGCACTTCGCCTCGAACTGCCCCTGATTCGTCTCGATCAGCCAGCCTTTTTCCGTTTTCTTAACACTCTGTACTTCGGTGTCAAACCGAAACTCCACCCCGTTGACCGCCGCATTCTCCGCAAACGCGATATTCATACCAAAAGGACAGACGATCCCCGCCGTGGGAGCATACAAGGCCGCCACCGCATCGTCCGAAATATTCGGTTCCATCTGCCGCAGCTCTTCTTTTTCCACTATGCGCAGTCCCGTTACACCATTGGCTGCGCCTCTGTCATAGAGCGCCTGCAGGTTCGGCAGATCTTCCGCATCCCGGCAGATAACCAGCGAGCCGATCCTTTGGAATTCGAAATCCAGTTCCTTTGACAGCTGTTCCATCATCTGATTGCCCTGCACGTTCAATTTCGCCATCAGGGAACCCGTGGGGGCGTCGTAACCGGCATGTGCGATTGCACTGTTTGCCTTCGACGTACCGCAGCATACGTCTTCCGCCTTTTCAAGCACGCATACCCGTACCTTATATCTGGAAAGCTCCCGCGCCGCGGCACAGCCGGACACACCGGCGCCGATAATGATTACGTCATACATATCTCTCTTAGCTCCAATCTGTCTTATTATTCACCTGCCATGTCAGGAAAGCAGGTCGTTTTTCTCCCAGCCATAGGCACACTTGACGGCCCTGCTCCAGCCCTTCACCATGGCCTGCCGCTCTTCTTCCGGAATCTCCGGCACGAACTCCCTGTCGATGGCCCAGTTCTTCACCACATCTTCCTTACCCGCCCAGTAGCCCACTGCCAGCCCGGCCAGATAAGCCGCTCCCATGGCCGTAGTCTCCACACATTTCGGGCGGTTCACCGGCGCTCCGCTGATGTTCGCCTGCTGCTGCATCAGGAAATTATTGGCGCTGGCGCCGCCGTCCACCTTAAGCGCCGACAGCTTGATGGAAGAATCCGCCTCCATCGCCGCCAGCACGTCATTGACCTGATAAGCCAGCGAATCCAGTG
>VSOD01000589.1 GCA_009774655.1 Lachnospiraceae bacterium | reverse complement strand
CGCCATACTTTTCCACAGGCACATGGAACATCTGGCTTGCCGAGGCGCAGTAAATGTCACCGCCGCCCTCGAACACTTTCAGCCGCCACCGCTCCCCCGCTATCCAGGCGATCACCCTCGCCTCGATTGCGGAAAAGTCCGCCACGATGAACTTCCTCCCATCCTGCGGAACGAAAGCCGTGCGGATGAGCTGCGAGAGCGTATCCGGGATATCCTCATAGAGCATGGAGAGGGCATCAAAATCCCCGGCTTTCACCAGCTCCCGTGCCTGTGCCAAATCCGGGATATGGTTCTGCGGAAGGTTCTGCAACTGTATAATGCGCCCGCTGTACCGGCCGGTCCTGTTAGCACCGTAGAATTGAAACATTCCGTGCGCACGGCTGTCCGCACACACCGCATTCTCCATTGCCTGGTATTTCTTAACAGATGACCTGGCAAGCTGCTGCCGCAGGGCAAGCGCCTCCCCCAAAGGCTCCGGCGCAGTCTTTAACAGTTCCGCCACCGCCTTTTTATCCAGCGAATCCGTCTCCACCCCGTTCTCCGAAAGCCACTGCTTCATCTGCTGCACGGAGTTTGGGTTCTCCAGTTCCGTCAGTTCCTGCATGGCGCCTGACAGCTCTGCCTTGGAACGGCCGTCCATGGCGATTGCCTGTGTGACCATCCCCATGTCCACGCCGATACCCCGGTCGTTGATCTCCTGGTCCTGCCAGTATTCCTCCCACACAAAATCCGGCACGGGGAACTTGAAAAGCCTCTGCTGTATCTGCATCTCCGCCTCCACGTCACGGAGGTTGTATGCCTTGAACCGCTCCCATTTCTCCCTGTCATGCTCCGGCAGGTTCCGTGTCCGGCCGCCGTTCGCCTTGGTCGGCTTGCAGGGGACACAGAAATACCGTATCAGGTCTTTTCCTTCTGACAATTTCTGCTTTTCCAGCCCAAGCACTGTGCCAACATTCTCCAAAGACAGCGGAAGGCCAAGGGTGGCAGACCAGACCATGGAGCATTTCCACGATTCCGGCTCCAGCCATTCCCCAAGGTAATTTGACAAACACACCCTCTCGAACATGGCATTGAACGCCCATTTCGTGACGGACTCATCGGAAAGCGCCGCCAGTATTTCCGCAGGGATTTCCTCCCCGCAGGCAAGGTCAGCCACCTTCACATCCCCGCCATCCACGCTGTATCCGAATAATAAAATCTCAAAATTCGGCGAAGAGGAATATTTATAAACACCGCATTTGTACAAATCCACATCACTGTACGATTCAATATCAATTTCGATAGACTTCAATTCCACCAGCTCCTTTCACCGCCTTAAGGGCGGCAGGGAAAAGGCAGACGCCCCTCCCCGCCACCCGGCAGTATATCCCCGCTATGCCGTCAGGAGAGGAAATCCTCCTCGTCCCCGGCTTCATCCGCAAAGTCATCCTCCGCACGGGAACGCCCGCCAAGCGGCTCCCCGTCACGGATTTTCTGTAAATTGTTCAGCCCGCAGGCGATACCCTTATTCCCGTTGGAATTGAAGGCATAGAAATTGATGCTCGCCCTGCCGTATACGCCGCTGTACACCTCGGAATGGTCCAGGATCGGCTGCCGGTCCGCGTCCACGATTCCCGGAGCCGTGGAGCTGTTGGCATTGACGAAATACGAATCCGCATAAGCTTCATCATCCGGGCGCTCCACGTCCCCGTCACGCAGCGGGGTCTTCAAAACGGAAAGGGCAGGGACGCTCCTGCCGTTCCCCTTCAGCTTCGCCTCGCCCTCGCGGTACGCCGCCTTGATTGCTTCCTCGATCCTGGCAATGGTCTTCTTATCCGACTTCGGGATGATGAGCGACACGGAGAACTTCGGCGTGCCGCCGTTGATTGCCTTCGCTTCCCATGCGTTGCAGTAGCTCCACCGGGTGTTCGGCCCGGTGATTACTTTTGTTGGATTGTTGGCTGTGTTTGACATATGATTTTCCTCCTAAATTTCATTCAGTTTTGCATATTCGCCAAAATAACTCTTTGCCGCCTCGTTATACGCGAGGGCGGCTTCCTCTTCTGTACCGTAAAGGCCGATGTGTTTCTCCCTGCCGCCTATCATGATCCTGCTGCGCCATTTATGCTTATCCCTCATATACGAAACGCCCTTGAACCGGGATGTGCCGTTTTCCACCCGGTGCTTGCGTGTATTGAACGCATTCTGCTGGTGCGTGACAAACCGGAGGTTGCCCCTCCTGTTATCCAGCCTGTTCCCGTTAATATGGTCAACGACAAACCCCCGCGGCGGCTTTCCAAGTATTGCGTGGTGCATTTTCAGATACACCATTTTCCCATTCTCCCGGAATCCCCGCATTGCATAGCCGGCTTTGCTGCAGCTCCAGTGGTGGATGCCCAGCCTTTCATAATCCGCATCATCCACAATTGCCGCCTTCCCCTTTGCCAGCGGTATCTCCCTCACT
>VSOD01000588.1 GCA_009774655.1 Lachnospiraceae bacterium | reverse complement strand
ACATAACAGGCAGGACACGACAGCCACGATAGCGGCTGCCGTGTCCTGCTTCGGTATGTACGAAGGGAATTTTCATACAAGAGAACGCATGATATGCTCGAAAGATTTTGCACACTGGTAATCCCAAGGGGTAACTCAAATGCAGCTTTTTACTCTGCAAGATTTGACAGAGTATGTCTTTATTAAAGACCATGGTTGTTGGGATACCGTTTAAGCGATTTCACCGACTTGTATTGAATTTACTGGGTGTCTATGATAATATAATAGCAACATACAAAATTATTAACGGTTCATCTACAGTATGTCGCTGCTTCTGATGATTGTCATAGAACAATAGCCGGGATTTGAGGGGGATATTTATATGTTAAGGTCAATGATGCAAGTATATGTTAAAGGCAGCGCTGAGGCTGTTCATACCTATCAGAGAGCGTTTGAAGCTGAAATTCTTGGTTTGTACCCTGATGGGAATGGTGGATACATGCACTCTGAACTAAATGCTCATGGGCAGATATTGGCTGTGTCGGAATTGACAGATGGCCTTGTTGTAGGAAATACCATGCAATTTTGCTTTCATTTCGGCGAAGGCGGGGAAGAGTATGTAAAAAAGGCATATGAAGTTTTGCGGGAAGAGGCAACTATCTGCATTCCGATGGGTCCATGTGATTATAGTCCTTGTATGTTCTCTTTGATAGATAAATTTGGAGTATATTGGTGTATATTTGTATGATAAACTGCAGTTTATCGGGCAGTTATATCATAAAAATTGGAAAGGACATGATGGTGGCTTCCTGAACCGCCCTGTCCTTAAAATGGGTGGCTTTGATACCCCCTATTTTGCAAGAGGAAACGGCGGTTCAGTTTGAACCGCCGTTAAAGAGAGCCCCGAAAAGTTTGTGTAAAAAGGAATAAAAGGCATCCTTTCAGTCAAGAATCGGAGCAAGAAAATAACTTGATTGAAAGGATGTATTATTATGGAGAAGACGCCGAAGGAAATGCTGAAGGCCTATGTGGACAGCCAGAAGTTCAACAGCACGACGGAGATTATGGATGCGATGAAGGAAATGTTCCGGGACGTTTTGCAGCAGGTGATGGAGAGCGAGTTGGATGCGGAGCTGGGGTACGAAAAAAGTCAGCGTATGTCAGATACCGCTGTCGAAAAGTCCCCCCGGAATTATCGCAACGGGCACTCAAAAAAGACGGTAAAAACCCAGTTGGGAGCGGTGGAAGTGAAGGTTCCGCGGGATCGAAACGGAGCATATGAACCGCAGATCATTAGCAAGTACAGCCGGAATGCAGATGGGATGGAAGAGAAAATTCTGGGGCTGTATGCCTGCGGAATGAGCCAGCGGGACATCTCGGAGCAGATCAAGAGCCTGTATGATGTAGACATCTCACCGGAGCTGGTAAGTAAGATCAGCGAGAAGATCATGCCAGAGGTTACAGCGTGGCAGAACCGGCCCTTGGAGACGGTATATCCGTTCGTATTTCTGGATGCCATCCATTACAAGGTGAAGCAGGATCATCAGTATCAGACGAAGGCAGCGTATGTGGTTCTGGGTGTTACGATGGATGGCACAAAGGACATCCTGGGCGTGTGGATTGGGGAGCACGAGAGCAGCAAATTCTGGCTGAATGTGCTGAACGACCTCAAAAGCAGGGGAGTTTTGGACGTCTATCTGTTCTGTGTGGATGGCTTAAAGGGTTTTGTGGAGGCCATTGGCGCGGTCTATCCCCACAGCCAGGTGCAGCGGTGCATCGTCCATCAAATCCGTTCCTCCACCCGCTTTGTGAGTTATAAGGACATCAAGCCGCTGATGGCTGATTTGAAGAAGGTCTACACCGCCGTCACTGAGGACGAAGCCTTGGAGCATCTCATGACATTCAAAGAAAATTGGGGGAAACAGTATCCCTCCTGTGTCAAAAGCTGGGAGGACAATTGGGATATTTTGAGCACCTTTTTCGCATATCCCCCTGAGATTCGGAAAATCATATATACGACTAATATCATTGAGGGGCTCAACCGCCAGTTCCGCCAGATCACCAAAAACAAGCCCAGCTTTACCAGCGATGATTCCCTGCGCAAAATGCTCTACCTGGCCAGCAGGAAAATTGTCGAGCACTGGACGTCCCGATGTCGAAATTGGGATATGGTTTTAGCCCAGCTCCAGCTTATGTTCCAGAACCGCCAGACTGCCTGAACCCGGCTTCACCTTAGCATTTCCGGGACGAGAGACGGCATTCACGCTGCGCGTGCATACCGTCCCTCATCCCGGAACACAGGTAGGTAAGCCTGGTTAAGACAAACTCCGTCCCTGACGGATTCAGGCAGTATTTGCTCCGAATCCTTTGACGCGAAACAACTGATGCGTTCCTACTTTTACACAAAATTTTCTGTCGGGCCTCCTGATGGGGAAGCCGGACATCGGGAATTGCTTCTCATAGGCCCGATTCCGCTTGGAT
>VSOD01000587.1 GCA_009774655.1 Lachnospiraceae bacterium | reverse complement strand
TCCCAAGAGAGTTTACCGGGAGAAGAAAGATTCCAGCCGGATGAGCACGGCAGCCCTGCTTCGGGAGACGCTGTTCAAGACAAGGGAATATCTGGAGAAAAAGGAAGCGGCAGGCGATGATCCGACGAAGAAGCCGGCCTTTGACATGAAGCTGGAGGCCCTGATCCCGGTGATCAAAGGAGAGATGCCGTTAAAAGCTCATGCCCATGCGGCGGAGGATATTTTCACTGCTCTTCGTATTGCCAGAGAGTTCGGTGTAAAGATCACACTGGAGCATGTGACGGAAGGCCATCTGATCGTGGAGGAGCTGGCGAAAGAGAACGTGCCGCTGGCGGTAGGACCGACGCTTACAAGCGCTTCCAAATATGAGCTTCGCAACAAGAGCTGGACGACGCCGGGCGTGCTGGCGGCTGCCGGCTGTCAGGTTTCCATCATCACAGACTCGCCGGTGATTCCGCAGGAATATCTTCCGTTGTGTGCGGGACTGGCGGTGCAGGCGGGCATGGATCCCTTTGCGGCGCTGCAGGCAATCACCATCAACCCGGCCAGACATGCGGGGATCGCGGACCGGGTAGGTTCGATTGAAGTCGGCAAGGATGCGGATCTGGTCATCACGGACGGCTGTCCTTTTGAGGTGTCAACGAAGGTCAGACATGTGTTTATTGAAGGAAAAGAAGTACAGTAAGTTTTCCTTGACGGCCTGATCGTGCAGGTGTATGATAATTTCAACAAGAGTAATCGATGAAACGTGCGTTCGCACATTCTGGCAGTTTCTGCCGCTTTACTCACAACCATAATTGAACAGCGGCAGGAACTGTTGTCAGAGAGAACGGGGTGACAATAGAAATTCTCTGCCGGAACAGGAAGGAGAATTTTTATGGAGCATGTTTTGATTGGAGGAAATGAACTGTTTATGACCGTGGGTGGAAAGAAAAGTTATACGGTGGAGGATATTGAAAGGCTTCCGGAAGGGGAGCGGGAGTACTGGATCGTCGATCCTGTGCTGCATTCCTTTTCCGCAAAGGTTAAGGCAGGGATTTACGAGGATCTGGTGTTGGATTTCGGGGAATACAGGTGAGGATTGTTTGGTTTTTGTAGGATAAAATTGCAAAAATTTTCAGTAAAATTCCATTGAGAATATAGAGAAAAGGCATTATAGTAGTGGTGTGGGGCGAATTTTCAGAAATAATACTTCGGACAAAATTTCTTAAGGAGGGACAGTATGGCAAAATACATAATGGCATTGGATGCGGGGACCACCAGCAACCGCTGTATCCTGTTTAATGAACAGGGGGATATGTGCAGTGTGGCGCAGAAGGAGTTTACGCAGTATTTTCCGAAACCGGGATGGGTGGAGCATGACGCAGATGAGATCTGGTCGACACAGTACGAGGTGGCGGGACAGGCGATGGCGAACATCAATGCCACGGCGGCGGATATTGCGGCGATCGGGATCACGAACCAGCGGGAGACGGTGGTGGTATGGGATAAGAAGACGGGAAGCCCGATTCACAATGCCATCGTGTGGCAGTGCCGCCGTACATCAGAGTATGCAGACAGCCTCAAAGAGAAGGGACTGACGGATAAATTCAGGGAAAAGACGGGGCTTGTCATCGACGCCTATTTCTCGGCGACGAAGATCAAATGGATCCTGGACAATGTGGAGGGAGCCAGAGAGAAGGCGGAGGCCGGCGAGCTGCTGTTCGGCACGGTGGAGACGTGGCTGATCTGGAAGCTGACGAAGGGCGGCGTACATGTTACGGATTATTCCAATGCCTCCCGCACCATGCTTTTTAATATCAATACATTAGAGTGGGACGACGAGATCCTGCAGGAGTTACAGATCCCGAAAATTATGCTGCCGGAGGTGAAACCTTCCAGCTGCATTTACGGCGAGGCGGATCCGGGTTTTTTCGGCGGACCGATTCCCATTGGCGGTGCGGCGGGAGATCAGCAGGCGGCGTTGTTTGGTCAGACCTGTTTTAAGCCGGGCGAGGCGAAGAATACTTATGGGACGGGATGTTTCCTGTTGATGAATACGGGGGAAAAGCCGGTCTTTTCCCGCAACGGTCTGGTGACGACCATCGCCTGGGGGCTGGACGGCAGGGTCACGTATGCGCTGGAAGGTTCCATCTTCGTGGCGGGGGCGGCCATTCAGTGGCTGCGGGACGAGATGCGCCTGATCGATTCGGCCCAGGATTCGGAGTATATGGCGAAGAAGGTGACAGATACGAACGGCTGTTATGTGGTGCCTGCTTTTACGGGGCTGGGTGCGCCTCACTGGGACCAGTATGCCAGAGGAACGATCGTGGGTATCACTCGCGGCGTCAACAAATATCATATCATCAGGGCCACACTGGATTCGATGGCTTATCAGGTCAATGACGTGCTCGCGGCGCTGGAGGCGGATTCTTCCATCAAGCTGTCGGCGCTTAAGGTGGACGGCGGCGCCAGCGCCAATAATTTCCTGATGCA
>VSOD01000586.1 GCA_009774655.1 Lachnospiraceae bacterium | reverse complement strand
GTACTATGTTATGGAGATTCTAATGTATGGGGTTATGTGCCCGGAACAGGCGCAAGATATCCTGAAAATGTACGCTGGACAGGTGTCCTTGCAAAAAAACTCGGTCCTGATCACAAAGTGATTGAGGATGGCATCTGTGGCCGTTCCACTGTGTGGGACGATCCGTTTGACCCCTGCCGGAACGGACTCGACGGACTAGGATACGGTATTCAGCGCGCCAAACCTCTTGATTGGATCGTCTTGATGATCGGTGCCAACGACTTAAATTATACGGACGCCTACGGCTATTATAAAGGTTTGAAGCGTCTGGTACGCAGAATCCTAAATGCCGATAGTTTCTATATGGATATGGAACCAGTTTTCCAAAACGGCCCAAAATTGCTTCTGATCTCTCCAATCACGCTCCACCCGGATATAGCGACCCGAAGGCCTGAAATTCACTTCGCACATTCCTACAAAGATTCTTGTCAGTTTGCCTCTTACACAGAACGATTGGCGCGGGAATGGGATATCCCCTGGATAAATGCCGCCGAAGTTGCCAGTCCTTCCGAAATTGACTGTGTACATATGGATGCGGAGGATCATTACAGATTAGGCGTAAAAATTGCCGAAAAACTTCTTTCCCTTTAATACAAAATATACAAAACAGCCCGGTGATGAATTTACTTCCTGTCGGGCTGCTTTGTATTACTGTTTCAATTCTTTTCATGGGCATATATCCTGACTTCAAAAATCCTGGCATTCTCCAGCCCATATGTCCTCATCACGGTAATCTTCACCTCGTCACACTTGACATCTCCCAACTGATGAATGTTCAACCGCTGCACATTTTCTTTTACCAGCTTCTCTCGGACTTTCTCTCCATTCCTAAAAAGAGAAACCTTGTAATCCTTTACCAACGCAGGCGGCATTCCCTTTATCTGACGTTCACGCACCGTTCTCACGATGGAAGGCATGATTTCATGACTTAAGTCCGTGTCGAAAGTGATTCGCAGTTCCCGCAGGGCTTTTTCCTCCGATAATTTGAATCTTAATGTCTCTCCGTTCGCTCCCAAATGTGCAGATTCCCAGTAATTCGTCTCATTTTCCTCACTTCTGGAGATTCCATTGATCACATTAACTGCCGGTCCGCTCTCACTTTCACTGGTAGCCGATACCTGTGCCAGCCTTGCCAGATCGGTCGCATCTTCATTCCGAAAGCCCGGAATATAGCAGTCATCTTTCAAAAGTTGCTGTTGTAATTCCGTAAGATGTGCTTGTCCTATTTCTCTGGGATGACATCCATATCGGACTGCCAGAGCCGCCGCCGTGCCAACTGCCTGTCCACCTACAGAACAGGTTCCCATCACTCTGACAGAACTGAATGCCATCTTAGATGCACTGATATCACGCCCCGCCAGCATCAGATTATCAATATTCTTACTATAATAACATCGGTAAGGAATCGTATAGCATCCCTCAAAGTTATATACATGTGACCCCGGATTATCAAAATCCAACAGGCCACCGGGCAGATGCACATCCATGGGCCATCCTCCGTAGGCTACGGCATCATCGAAGATCCGATTTGAGCGAATATCATTCTCCGTCAGAATATAATCTCCATCAAGTCGGCGGCTCTCCCGACATCCAGGCACGATCCCTACCCACTCAAGATCATAATTTTCAATTCCATGGTCTCCTGCATTTTTCAGATGATCCCATACCCCATAAACACATTTGAGCAGTTCATCCCGGATTACTTCTCCCTGACTAATGATATCATCATAATTACCACCAAGTTCAATCCACCAATACCCAGCGTCCACGCTGGTAATCTCCGGAAGAAAATTTTTATCGTTTTCTGCCTCCACGATTCCTATTCCATCAGCATTAGCGGCAATTCCTGTTTCATGAGGACGAAATCTGAGGTCATTCTCACTGAATTGATAAGCCCATTGTGGCCTGATAAACTTCACCGGCTCCCCACAATCCCGTGCAACAAACATAAGTGTATTACCCATCGTATATGTATTGGCCTCTTCCGGCGCAGTAGGCTCGCTAAACATGTAACGACTCTCACTGCCTATACGTCCGACTGCTCCTGCCATTGTCCCCAGTGTTCCATGTCCGGTCGCATCCACAAAAATTCTGGCAGTGAAAGTATACTCTGTTTCTGTAGAGTTCTGGTGACAGATAATGCTTTTAATCTCCCCATTCTCTACAACTACATCATCCATGTTTGTATTCAGATAAGAATCCAGATTTTTCTGCATATGGATCTTTTCCCATAAAATCATATCAAATAGATTAAAAGATGCATACGGATTTCTACTCTTATTTTCCAGCAAAATCTCTTCTATAATACCAGTTTCTCTCATATTCGCTTTGGACGAATGACAGTTGGCCCCACAGATATGCATGCGGATCTCCGAGCTGGCAGTTCCCCCAAACATGGAACGGGGCGGTGGGAGGGGCAGGAGGGGGGGGGGGGGGGGTGGGGG
>VSOD01000585.1 GCA_009774655.1 Lachnospiraceae bacterium | reverse complement strand
CCCGATGAAACGACAGGACAGGTTTAGCGGAGGTGTGGAATGAAACAGCGTCAGATCATAGAAGGAATTGTACAGCGGGTAGATTTTCCGAATAAAGGAATCGTGGAATCTGCGGAAGGAATCTGCGTGGTCAAAAATGCACTGCCGGGACAGCGGGTGCAGTGCGCCATCAACAAAGTGCGGAAAGGAAAGGCAGAAGGAAGGCTTCTGCAGGTGCTGGAGCCTTCCAGCCTGGAGTGCGGCAGCCCCTGTCCGCATTTTGGCAGCTGCGGCGGCTGTACTTATCTGTCTCTGCCCTATGAGGAGCAGCTGCGGATCAAGGAAGCGCAGGTGAAGAAACTGCTTGACAGCGTACTGGCCGGACAGGCATCAAACTGGAAGTTCGAGGGGATCAAGGCCAGCCCGGTCTGCTTTGGCTACCGCAATAAGATGGAGTTTTCTTTTGGCGATGAGGTAAAAGACGGGCCGCTGGCTTTGGGAATGCACAAAAGAGGCAGCTTCTATGATATCGTATCAGTCACCGACTGCCAGATCATCGACGAGGACTACCGCCGGATTCTGCGCTGCGTGAAAGCATATTTCGCCGGCTTACAGGAACAGGGAACGGCGGTCAGCTTTTATCACCGACTGCGCCACGTGGGGTATCTGCGGCATCTCCTCGTGCGCAAGGCCGCGAAGACCGGGGAGATCCTGATCGCGCTTGTGACGACTTCACAGATGCCTGATGGTGTGGGGAGGAGGGAGACAATTACCGCGGTTGAGGGCCGGCTGACAGTGACTGATGCAAAGATGGCAAGGAAGCAGACAGCGGCGGCTGAGGAAGAGCGGCAGCTGGCGGAGGCTGAACTGCTTAATGGTTTTCGGAAGCAGTTGCTGTCGTTGGAGCTGGCAGGAAAGATCGTGGGGATTCTGCACGTGCAAAATGACGCGGTGGCAGACGTAGTGCAAAGTGATGAGACGACGATCCTGTACGGACAGGATTATTTCTATGAAGAACTGTTGGGACTCAGGTTCAAAGTCTCTGTCTTTTCCTTTTTCCAGACCAACAGCCTGGGGGCGGAGGTGCTTTATGAGACGGCGCGTGAGTATATTGCGGATTTGATCGGTGAGAAGGCGGCGCAGACGGTGTTTGATCTCTACAGTGGTACCGGTACGATCGCCCAGCTGATGGCGCCGGTGGCGAAAAAGGTGATCGGAGTGGAGATCGTGGAGGAAGCCGTGGAGGCGGCGAGAAATAATGCGGCTTTAAATGGTTTACATAACTGTGAAGTTATTGCCGGAGATGTGCTGAAGGTGATTGATGGGATAGAAGAAAAGCCGGATCTGATCATTCTGGATCCGCCGCGTGACGGGATTCATCCGAAGGCGTTGGACAAGATCATTCGTTATGGGGTGGAGCATATCCTGTATATTTCCTGTAAGCCGACCAGCCTGGCGCGGGATCTGGAAGTATTTCTGGCGCGTGGGTATAAGGTGGAGAAGGCTGTGGCGGTGGACCAGTTTCCCTGGACGGCGAATGTGGAGACTGTGGTGGCTTTAAGCCGCATAAAATAAGGACTTTCAAGGGTTTAAATGGTGTAAAAATGGGTGGTTTGCCACCGATTTGCCACCAGTTCAGTGAGAAAATACCTAAAAACATGAAAAGAGGACTGAACATAGCTGAACTTTGCTATATCAGTCCTCTTTTGCTTATCTATGAAGTTTTCCGACCAGCAGCCTGTTCAAAGATGTCAACGGAACGTGCCGCCATGACTTCCGTATTCATATCAGTGAGCTGGAGCTGTTGACCATTGGAACAGTCAATGACATGTATACGGAAATGAATAATGATGAGAATAGGGAGGCTTACAGCACTCTGGCATCTCAGGAGGATATGGATGCATTTTAAACGAAAAAGGAATGCACCGATTCATGGCCATTCCTTTTTGCTCAAAGGCTTTATGTAGTTTTTCTTTAAATCGCGGATGTTTCCAAAGAAGGTTTTTTCAGATTTAGAGAACATATTGTTTTCCAGTTTGAGTCTGACCAGTTCCAGTGTGCACAGCAGGTCTGCGGCCTGAAAAAGCTTGTATTCCGAAGGCATAACCTTACGGAAAATGGGATTCGGAAGTAAAGCATTGAAAACGGAGGAAAGTATCTTGCTGACCTCTACTTGGCCATTGTCATAGTAGATTTTCACATCATCAAATGAGAGGAAGTCTTCATAGTGTTCACGGATGAACTGAGAAATCTGTTTGGACAGCCTGCCGGTAGCTTCAACAACGTCCGGAATGTGTTTCTTTTCAATGTAAAAGCATTTGTAATGGATATCAATCTGACGGATAAAAGCAACCATTTTATTGAAGATCCGGCGGCGTTCATCGACTGACATATGTGTATAGATTTCTTCCTTACGGATAATGGGTCCTGTATGTATGCAGAGGTTATCAAGGTTGTTACCATGCCGCCTGTAGCGGCACAAATGATGATGAAAGCGGTTGATTTTCTACTTTTAGTTCCG
>VSOD01000584.1 GCA_009774655.1 Lachnospiraceae bacterium | reverse complement strand
CCTTAGTTCAGACTGGAATATTCATTGTTGCCCTTATTGGATTGTGTTACACAATTTTCAAGGGAAAACGAAAATAGCCGCCACTATTCGCAGTAGTGACGGCCTGATGTAAATTAGGTTTTTTGCTGTTGGGGGTAGCCGCTTCTATGGCTTTCCCTTTTTCTGTCTATAATATAGCATATCCGGCAGCAGGATTCAAGAGCCAAACGCACGTTTACTGTAATGTGATTGCAAAAGCTGTCTGCCTGCTGCCCTCTCATTTTCTTATCAGGCGTTCCCCTGAATATCCATTGCAAACTCTGAGTTTGTGGCACTCTTGAAGCAGGCGAATACGGATAGTTCCAAGATGGCAGAGGTTATCGGAGTATCAGAAGCACAGCTTCGGTTTGTAACTAACACAGCGTCGGGAATGGGACTTATCAAGTGTGGCTCGGTGGTGATTCCGTTTGATAATCAGATTAGTAAGGATACAGACCTTTACAGGCTGTATAACACCAATATCCATGAGAAGATAGCGATGATGAAAAAGGAAAAACTACCGGAAAAAGTAATTGAGAGGAGTGGAGAATCTTGATATAATTAAATATAGTGATTTAAAAAAGTTTATAATTTCTAGCTAAAATGGTAAAAATGACATTGTGACACCACTGGTGTCACAATTCGAAAGGTGGAATATTTGTATGGGTAATGATTTGATGTCGGCAGCTGGATTAATCCATATAATTGAGGAATCTAGACAAAATGCATTAAAAAAAGTAAATGAGGAACTTATCAAAATGTATTGGAAAGTAGGTGAGTTCTTAAGTAAGGAAACGGAACACGCTTCGTATGGCGATGCATATATAGATGAGATTTCAAGAGAAATACAGGAGACATTTCCTGGTATTAAGGGATTTAACCGAAGAGGTCTTTATAGAATGAAAAAATTTTATGAGACTTACAAGGATAATGAAATTGTGACACCACTGGTGACACAAATTAGCTGGACGAATCACTTGCTGATAATGTCGGGATGCAAGACAGATGAGGAAAGAGAGTTCTATATCCGTCTATGCATCAAGGAAAATTATTCTAAAAGACAGTTGGAGAGACAGTTAGACAGTGGATATTATGAAAGATATATGTTATCAAAGGAAACTTTGTTACCAGAATCAGTTAAAAAGTTGGGAGAAAACCCATTTTTAGATTCATATGTTATGGAATTTTTGGATTTGCCAAATGAGTTTCATGAGAATGATTTGCGAAAAGCTTTAATCAGAAACATGAAGGATTTTATTTTGGAATTAGGAAAAGATTTCACGTTTATTGATGAAGAATATAAGGTACAGGTTGGTGGTGATGATTTTCGAATTGATTTATTGTTTTACCATAGAGGATTACAGTGCCTTGTAGCAATAGAACTTAAAATAGGCAAGTTCAAGCCTGAATATATATCTAAGTTGGATTTTTATCTTGAAGCATTGGATAGACAGGTGAAAAAAGAGAATGAAAATCCTAGTGTAGGGTTGCTTCTGTGTGCAGCTAAGAATGATGAGGTGGTAGAGTATGCTATGAGCAGAACTATGTCACCGATGTTGGTATCACAGTATCAGCTACAGTTACCAGATAAGGCAGTTCTTGAAAAGAAATTGCAACAACTGGTTAATATTCCACAGATTGAGGATTAAGAGAAATTTATAAAATAATAAGTTAAGAAGCCGTTAGGGTTAAATACCTTAGCGGCTGTTTTTTTACCCATTTTGGGGTAATGGATGTAGAAAGAAGGTGAGAACATTGAAGATAAAGAAAGTGGATGACAAGCCAATGGTCATTCACACCAAGGAGAAAGCCAAGATTCATGCCCACGAGCCAAAGGGTGCCAAGATTAAAGGCAGCAACATCTATACAGTAGAGAGAGGTTCTAAGACTATCGGTGCAAAGGTATCTGATGATAAAAAGAAGTCCTATCGCAAGAGCACAATTCATCAGTCAGAGCCGAAGAATAAGGGATTATCAAGATTTAAGCGAAACTATAGAGAATCAAACACTTCCATCAAGACCAAGAACACCAATCTTCACATTGCAGGAAGAACAGGTGCACTTGCAGCCGGGGCAGTAACAGAGCAGGTGGAAGGCGGGCAGGAGGTATCGCAGGCAGCATATCTTGCATATGAAGCAAGGATTAGCGGCACTGATTTATGGAGAAAAGGGGTTAAGTTCGTTGCCAATACAGGATATTACAGGGGAGCATATAGATACCGATAATGAGTACATGTATTACTATTCGGTTGAATTCATAAAATAGCACTAATAAAAAGAAGAGGATGTCACGTAATCTGCTTTGATTCGGTGGCATCCTTTTTTGGCATTTGGTTTTTTACGGGCATTATAGATTTCATAACTTATTTCTTATTTTTCTGTATTCTCTTGGCGAATATCCTTTCAGCTTGTGAAAAAGCCGGCTGAAATAAAGCTGGTTATCATATCCGACAATCTTAGAAATCTCATTGATGGAATAAGTTGTTGTTTC
>VSOD01000583.1 GCA_009774655.1 Lachnospiraceae bacterium | reverse complement strand
TCCTGTCTGATAGTACTTCAAAAAAATACTACCAAAACAGGAGGCAACTTATAAGACGCCGATTATTTGCCGCTTACCCTGCTTTTTTAGATATCCAGATATCTTTTCTAATAACTGTCCTATCAATCCTGCATGTCTGCTCTTTCCGTCTGTACCTCCTATCTCTTTATTCCCAGACCATACTCTATATATCTCTGCATCAATCTTCGGACTTCTACACTGATGCTGGGATCATCTTCATCTGCATTTTCCAAAAATTCTTCTACAGTTTCTGCAAACTCTGCGCACCTCCTCAGGTTATCAATAGCCTCCACTCTGTTCTTTGCATTTACCGTAAAACATTCATACCCGAGTATCTTCCTGATATCCGCTATCTTCTGCTGATCTCCTTCGATCTTTCTGATTATCTCATTTAAGTCCTTCATACTGATATCCTCCTGCAGTTTACACCATTTATAAAATCTTTATGTCTCTCTGAACCCTTCCCTGTCATGTAATCATACTGAAAGTGTTGCACATCTGTTGCATCTGATAACAAATATGCAACTCTTATCCACTTTTTGTCCTTAAAATCCAAGAATCTACAACAGATCGCTTGCATCTGCTGTCATATCTGCAACATTAAAACTCACAGTAATGCAGTCATTACCGCCACAGATACTTCTCCCTGCCCTTCCGTCCCTACACTCCTGACAGTACATCTAACTGATAAAGTCCAGGACACCGCTGAGTTCATCCGGAAGTCCCTTACATGCTTCCGGTAAATCCGCCTCTTCCTGAATCGGTTTCTCTGGAATCTTCTGTACATTCACAGTCCCGATGCCTGCTAACAGCGCACCTACCAGTTTCATACCCTGTTCCTGCATTTCTTCCCGTACTGTTATGAGCATCTGTTCGTAGAACTGCTGGCGCTCTGTCATCTCAATCTTCACACTGAGATATTCTTCCAATGCCCTTTTCACATAAGAAGTAAGCGACGCGGAACTGCCTGCCGCTTCTGCCAGCTTCAGATACAGGCGGCAGTCTGCTTCATCCGCCATATTAAAACGCAGGAATATGGATCTCTGTTTCCCTGCCATCATCCCACCTTCCTTCCCATCATCTGCCCTGCAAGGAATTCATATCCTTTCGCATTGGCACACAGGTCACAGTCGTAAGCAGCATGGCTCCTGTACTTTCCTGCATGATCACGGGCCATCAGCGCACCGCCTCCCACATAGATGATATTGATATAGTCAAGGCTGTAACCCCGCTCGGAAAGTTCTAGTTCGAGGGAATGTATCTTCTCCCGCATCATCCCGCGGATCAATTCTGCATAGACTGTTGGAAGATTGCTCTCTTCTTTCAGCATGACTTTCATCACCTCATGCTCCGGAATGTCTTTTCCTGTCTGTATTTTCATATCCCTCTGGATCTCCTTGATCCATTTGACCATAGCCTTTTCAATCGTGATAGACCTGCTCTCGGTCGGAAGCCCATTCCGTACATAGACAACATCGGTAGTCTTACTGCCAATATCTACGATCAGGTAATCATCCTTCATATTGCCAAGCCTTGAAGCAATCGCCGAATAGCACTGCGGGCATACAATTACTTTTGCAATCGTCACAGAATAGTCTTCTCCCTCATATGAAAAATCCAACGTATTCTGCTGATCATAGTAATCAATCAGTTTCAACTTATCCCTCCCGTAGTTGGAAAAGGGCAGACCAACTGCCAGTATGACTTCTGCTTTATACAGCCCTTCCTTTCTCAGTTCCATAGCAATACCAGCCATTGTACGGAGCCTTGCAGAATCATCCGATATCTTATCTTCCGTGATTGCTGACCTTCCCTCTCCTACCTTGAAAAACTCCCCGTCGTAAAACAGGGAGTTTTCTTTCAGTGTCGGCTCTATGGCTCCGAGTCTGTGCACACCGTTATCAAATATGAAGTTCGCTGTCTTCCCAAGCTGGTATCCGTCATCAAAACCTATGATATATCTTCCATCATTTAGTCTGATCATCTTTCTTATACTCTCCTTCCTTTACACTCCTGATTTTCTCTATACTGCTAATCCTTTACATAAATTAGAAAAGAACGTTCTCATCAGCGAAAACGTCCCCTTTGTATAGTCAATCCCATATTTACTTCTAATGCATTTACCATGTATCTCTGGCAGGTACAAATACAACCGAAACATTCTGATATTTTTCAAAATACTTCATGCCTGTATCCGGTTCTCCGTCAAGTTCATTATTGGCTGATGTACATAAATTCGCTCTCCTACCTGCCCTCGGATCAACATCCTTCCAGATAATCCCTTCGTCGTCTATATACACGGGTCTGTCCCATGAATCCCTGCCCAGGTATTTCAAATGAAGTATCGCAGCCTTATCCATCATATCCACCTCCTTTAAAATAGACGAACCTCTGCGCCGTTCATGGAGCAAAGGCTATTTTTAGTATCACAATAAGAATACACTACTTTACAAGTTTTTAACAAAAAGTGCCGTATGAAGCACTTTGGTGT
>VSOD01000582.1 GCA_009774655.1 Lachnospiraceae bacterium | reverse complement strand
CTACGGTACGGTGGTCGCCGATATATTCATAGCCCCAGATCTGATCCAGCAGCTGCTCTCTCGTAAAAACATGGTTCGGAGAAGACGCCAGAAAATAGAGCAGCTCCAGTTCCTTGGGCGGCATCTCAATCGTCTTTCCCATGTAGATAACAGAATAATTGGTCTGGTTGACGATCAGATCCGGATACTCCACACTCTTGACGTCGGAAGCCCTGGGCTCCGCGGCCACCGGTTTATAACGGCGCAGCACCGCTTTCACCCTGGCCACCAGCTCCTTGGAATCAAAAGGCTTCTCCATGTAATCATCGGCGCCAAGCTCAAGCCCCAGCACCTTGTCGAACACCTCTCCCTTGGCCGAAAGCATGATGATCGGCAGCGTAGACTTGGCGCGCACCTCGCGGCACACCTGATAGCCGTCGATCCCCGGCAGCATCAGATCCAGCAGCATCAGGTTCGGCCCGAAGCTGTCCACCGCCGAAAGCGCCGACTCTCCGTCGTTGACGATCATCGTCTCGAAACACTCCTTCGTCAGATAGAGCGCAATCAGCTCCGCAATATTGTTGTCGTCATCTACGATCAAGATTTTCTGTCTGTTTACCATATATACCTCTCCGTGGATATTGCCGGCTGTGCCTGAAATATCCCTGAATGCTTATTGAAAGTTTTAACTTCCAAATTTTATAACTCCTGTTTCTGCTTCTTATCTATTACGTAATCTCTTACTCCTTAAACTCCACGATCGTAACGCCCGCGTCGCCTTCCCCGTATTCTCCCAGGCGGTAGCTCTTCACCACCCGGTTCTTACGCAGGTAATTGTGCACCGCATTGCGCAGGGCTCCGGTTCCTTTGCCGTGTACCACACGCACGCTCGGCAGATGGGTCAGGTAGGCGTCATCCAGATATTTGTCCAGCTCGGAAAGCGCCTCGTCCACCGTCCGTCCAAGCAGATTGATCTCCGTGGAAATGGAATAGGACTTGGACATCTTCAATTTGCCGGAAGAAGACCGCTGCATCTTACCGGTATTGATCGTCTCCTCCTCGATCAGTACCAGATCATTCAAGGACACCTTGGAACGGATGATGCCGCACTGTACAAACAGATTTCCGTTCTTATCCGGCAGTGAGCTGACCGTCCCTTTCAGCCCCATGGACACCACCTTGACGCTGTCCCCGGGCTTGATCTGAGTCGGCTTCAGCACTTTATGCGTGGGCTTATCGTTCTTAAGCGTTAGTTTTTCATTTTTCTCTGAAATCTTGTCGCGCACCTTCTGGCGGGACTTCTCCAGATCTTTGATGGAAATACCGGCCTCCGCTTTCTGGAAAACGCGGATTGTCTCGTCCGCCAGCTCCTTGGCATTCTGCAGGATCTCGCGTGCCTCCTCGTTGGCCTGCCGCAGGATCTTCTCTTTCGCCTGATCGATCTTCTCCTGTTTGGCTTCCAGCTTCTGTTTCAGCGCCTTGACCTCTTCTTTATAGCCTGCGATCTCCAACCGCTCCTTCTCAATGGTCACGCGGCTGTTCTCCAGATTCGCCAGCAGATCCTCGAAACTCTCCTTATCCTCCGTAATATGCCGTTTCGCATCCTCAATGATGTGATCCGGCAGTCCCAGCTTGGACGAGATCGCGAAAGCGTTACTCTTCCCGGGAATCCCGATCAGCAGGCGGTAAGTGGGCCGCAGCGTTTCCACGCTGAACTCACAACTGGCATTCTCCACAAAAGGCGTGGAAAGGGCATAAACCTTCAACTCGCTGTAGTGAGTGGTGGCCATCGTGCGGATGCCGCGGCCATGCAGATGATCCAGCACCGAGATCGCCAGCGCCGCACCCTCGGTGGGATCCGTGCCCGCCCCCAGCTCATCGAACAGACAGAGCGAGCCGCCGTCCGCCTGCTGCAGGATCGACACGATATTCGTCATATGGGAAGAAAAAGTACTCAGACTCTGCTCAATACTCTGTTCATCCCCGATATCCGCGTAAACTTCCTCAAAGATTGACAGTTCCGAACGGTCCAGCGCCGGAATATGCAGTCCTGCCTGCCCCATCAATGTCAAAAGCCCTACTGTTTTCAGAGAAACCGTCTTACCGCCGGTATTGGGTCCGGTAATGACCAGTAGGTCAAAATCAATGCCCAGCTGAATATCAATGGGCACCACCTTTTTCTTGTCCAGAAGGGGATGCCGACCCTGCCGGATGCGGATCTGATGCTCCGTATTGAAAACAGGCATGGCGGCGTTCTGCTCCAGCGCCAGAGCGGCCTTGGCAAAGATAAAGTCAAGGGCCGTCATAGCTTTCTGATTCCCGGTCAAAAGCTCCGTATATGCGCCTGCCTGCGCGCTCAAATCGGCCAGAATGACCGCGATCTCTTCCTGCTCTTTGATCTCCAGCTCCCGCAGCTCGTTGTTCAGATTAACGACAGCCGCCGGCTCGATAAAAAAGGTGGAACCGGTAGACGACTGGTCGTGCACCATCCCCTGCACCTGCCCCTTGTACTCGGACTTGACCGGAATACAGTAGCGG
>VSOD01000581.1 GCA_009774655.1 Lachnospiraceae bacterium | reverse complement strand
CTACGCCGGTCTGGATAATGGACTGCGTGTTGCGGATCATTTCCGTGGCGCTCTGGGCGGCTCTTGCGCTCTTGGCTGCCAGCTGCTTCACCTCGCCGGCCACCACCGCGAACCCCTTTCCGGCAGCTCCGGCCCGGGCAGCCTCCACGGAGGCGTTGAGGGACAGGATATTGGTCTGGAACGCGATGTCCTCAATGTCCTTGGCGATTTTTGTAATCTGCTGGGCATTGGCGCTGATATCGTCCATGGCGGAGGACAGGGCCTCCATGTGCTCGTTGGCGCCCCGAACCTGCTGCGTGATCTCCTCCGTTTGAACCCGTGTCTGACCGCTGCTCTCCGTGACATCCATCAGTCGTTCTTTCACATGCGTCACTTCATGAACCAGCTCCTCGGTGGACCGGTTCTGCTCCAGCGACGCCTGATGCAGCTGAGCGGACTGTCTATTCATTTGCGCCTACATCTCCGCCAGCCGCGCCGCCGCGAGGCGGAAGCCAAGATTCTTTTCGTTCATGAACCCGGTGATCGTACACAGGCTGCTGCGGATCAGCGCAAAATCGCCCTTGTAATCCACCTGGGGCTCTGTGCGCAGATCTCCGTCCGCAACCCGCGTCAGTACCTGCTGGATGTCGGATATGTACCTATTCACGCTTTCCAGTGTAGCATCCAGTGTCTGCGTCATAACCTCCAGCTCATCTCCGCTGTAAACAGGCGTCACCTCTGTATGGAGATCGCCGTTGGAAAGGGCTACCATTCGTCCTGTCACACTCTTCACCGGATTGGAAATCGAGCTGGCCAGGCGAAGAACCAACAGCATGGATATAACCAACACTGCCATAGTTGCCAGAACCGATACCATCATCGCCCCGTTGATCAGGCCGTTGTAATCCGATTTGGGAATCTGGATCACCAGCGACCACTGGGTTCCGCGAATGGGGGAGAACGCCACCAGCATTTGCTTTCCGTCAACGGGATATTCCGTCGCCCCCGTTTCACCGGTGGTTACACGCTCCGCCGCGTTTCCGTTGCCGCCGCTGAGCTGTACCAGTGTACTCTTATTGAGAGCCAGAGACTGATCCGGATGCCCGGTCACGATGCCTTCCTCGTTAACCATATAGGCCATTCCCGTCTTTCCCAGGTTGATGCTGCTGATCACATCGTTGATCGTATCGTATTTATAGACACCCACCACGTACAGGACCGTTTCGCCGTTCTCTTTCACCGGCATCCCCATCCTGATCCCAAGTTTCCCCTGGAAGATGGTGGAGGAATCGGTTGTGAGATTGTCGGTTTCCTTCAAAAGCCCGAAAAAGCTGCCATCCAGGCTCTCCGGCGCATCCTCAATCCCAAGCACCAGCCCTCCGTCCAGATCGTACAGCGCGATGGTGTAAAGTTCATAAATTTCAGCGGCCTCCTCCAGCACGGCCATACGATTTTCCTTGATCAGTTCGTCGTCTGATCGGAGTGTCCCCTCTCCCTCTGCTCCGTTGACGGAGGTCGCGGTGTTCATCCTAGAATCGGCGGCAATGGTCATCATACGATCCGCCAGCATATGTATATTAGCTTCCATCGTTTTAGCCGATTGTCGGGCCATTGGCTGAAGACTGTCCAGCAAAATGCTCTTGGCAAGTGACTGCATGGAGAAAGCCATGATCACACAGCATACAACCACCAGCATCAGAATATTGAGTGTGGTATGTTTCAATATCCTTCCATTCAAACTTCGTTTCATCCCCCGGCTGGTGCGGGATCCCCCTTGATTTCCCGTCACGTTTTTATCGCTCCTTTTTTGATATTTTTGTCAATACGCAAAGTAAAAGCCGCTCGACCTACCGGCTGAAAACTCTGCGCTTTCTTAAACCGATAGACGATAGACTTTGGTGTTAGTATATCACAGACTGCATGTAAAGGGAAGTATTTTTTCTCAAAAATGCCATGGACTGCATGCCATGGGTTACTGTTCAGCCCCCTGTTAGGCGAAGAGTGCGGGAAGGACAGACAATTTAAAACAGAAAGTGAAAAACAGGCCGTCTGGGAAGATTTGGTATATCCCTTAGAAGAGGAATCTGTGGAGAAACCTTCTACAGAAAAAGCTCCACAGGAAATGACGGAGATTCCAGAGGAACTGTTAAAAGCAGGTACGAAAATTAAGCTGACACTTAAGGGTATAGGTTACTATGCGGGTGAAACATCTGTAACATTCCGCATTATCGCAGATAACAAAAATCTTTCCAAGGCAGTGATTAAAGTTGACGATCAGTATTATACAGGAAAGGAAATTGAGCCGCATGGAACAGACGAGAAGAAAGACGACAGAGCGGTAAAGGTTTCTATTAACGCCTACAAAACATAAGAAACTAAAGCTAAAAAAATATATAAAATATTTCATAACTTGAGAATTTCTTGAGATTTATGGGTTATGATAGCCATATCGGCACGAAAAACGTGTTTGAAATAAATGATACTAAGATGTAAAATAAACAATATCTTAGAAATCAATTTTCAAGCACGTTTTTTCATATATAAATT
>VSOD01000580.1 GCA_009774655.1 Lachnospiraceae bacterium | reverse complement strand
GAATCAATCCCGATGCCAGAGTCTGCTTCATATAGATCTCACCGAAACCGTTCAGCGCATCTGTCGCCTCCTGCAGTCTGAGACCGGCAGAATCGATCAGGCCGATCACCGGTGCACCCATCTTCAAAGCCAGATCATAGAGGTTCGCAATCTTCCTGGCATGCATTTCGCCCACCGTGCCGTTTAAAACAGATGCATCCTGGCTATATACATACACAAGATTACCGTCAATAACTCCGTAGCCGGTCACAACACCGTCAGAAGGAGTTTCTGTCTGTTTCAGATTGAAATCCGTCGCTCTCGCCGTAACGAGTGCACCGATCTCAACGAAACTGTTTTCATCGAGCAAAGCGTTGATTCTTTGACTCGCTTGAGAAGTAGTACTCATTTTTCAGCCCTCCATTTATTATAATACTAAAAAATTATAACATTATCAGCGTGTCCCTGCACATCCCTGCCCGCACAAAAAAGAACGCGCGTTTTGAGTTTGCATAACACACGAAAGTAGTATAACACAGAATTTTCTTCTCTACCAGATGAATTTCCAAAAAATTTCAAGAAACCTGTCAAGAAGGCGCTAAGATATCCACCGGACGGGCAAAAAGGTATGTCTGTATCAGATAAGTACATATAAATCCGTAAGTACGCGCTTCCACGTCCTGCGTGGTGACAACGGGATACTGCCTGACCAGATCCCCGTTCAGATAATAGCTGACCGTCCCGATCTGTGCATCCGCCTCCACAGGCGCCTGCAGCGTCCTGGCCGTCTGTGTCTTTACCTCGATCTTATCCCGGTCACTCAGCAGATAAGACAGTTCCGTTTCGCCGCGGTCGTCCACCCTTACCGGCACATATGCTTCCTCATAGGGCTTTCCCGAGGTTCTGTCGATCCCGTTCTCCACCCGGATGGCCTCGAATTTCTTCGCCTCATAAATGTCCCGGTAGCGGTACTGTTCCATGCCATAGGCCGCCAGCTGCTTCATGTCGCTCCATTTATAATTCCTGTTGTTGGGCCAGCCGCAGGCAAGCAGCGCCACCGTGAAGATCCGGCCCTCACTCTCCAGCGCCCCCACATAGCAGTACCCCGCATTGTTGGTAAAGCCCGTTTTTCCGGAAAGCGCCTCCGGCATCATCCCCAGAAAGGCATTGTGGTTATTGCAGTGAAAGCTCCTCTTGCCCTCCGCATCCGTAAAATCATAACCGGCCGTGCGCGTGATCTCCAGAAATTCCTCTCTGGCAGCGGAATCCGTCACGCAATAGGCCATGATCTTTGCCAGATCCCTGGCCGTGGTGGAGTGCGTCCTGCCGCTGTCGTTGACCACCGCGTCCAGCCCGTTTGGCGTGATAAAATAAGTATCAAAACAGCCGATATCCCGCGCTTTCTGGTTCATCATCGCCGCGAAGCCTTCCACGCTGCCGCCCACCGCCTCCGCGATCACCACCGCCGAATCATTGTGCGACTCCAGCATCAGAGAATACAGAAGATCCTTTAACCGGTATTTCTCTCCCTGCCTCACGTAGAGCTTCACCTTGGGCATGGTCGCGGCATAGGCGGATACCTCCACGATCTCCTCCGGATTCCCGTATTCCAGCGCCAGGATACAGGTCATGATCTTCGTGGTGCTGGCCATGGGCAGAATGTCTTCCGGATTTTTGCCGTACAGGACGCGTCCCGAATCCGCATCCATCAGGACGGCGGACTGGGCATAAAGCTGCAGCGTCTCGTCTAAGGAGTCTTCTTTGGCATCCTGCTCTAACTCTTCCGCCCGAACCGGTGCCGCCGGCAGCATGAGACAGGCACAAAGCAGGCCTGCCATAAGCAACGCCTGGATCCGCTTTGTACGGACTGCGGTGACTGCGGCGAAGGCGCCGTGAAAATCTGACTGAAAATATTGATGAAAGATACGCATACTGTGACCCTGCTTGTTTTTTTACTCTATATAATGTATATGCGCCTTTGCATTCCTTATCACCTGCGGGAAATAAAAAATGGCCGGACAGACCGGCCGGTACTTCTCTGTCAGGATATCCGTCACAGCCCGAGAAAAGCGCCCAGGTTCCCCCGCTTTCCCCGGCTCGCCCTGTGGGAAAAAAGATATCCGCTGTTATGGCAGGTGCACAGATCCGTCACCTGTATCCGCTCTGCCGCAATCCCCGCCTCCTGCAGGATGATCTCATTGGCCCGCCACAGATCCAGCCGGTACTTGCCGCCGCCCTTATCGTCAAGGATCTGCGCCGCCTGTCCCGGCTTCCGGAATTCGTCCCGGAAAGCCTGTGCCACATCTTCACTGACCTCGTAACAGGAGCGGCAGATGGAAGGGCCGATGGCTGCCGTCAGATCCTCCGGCCGTGTACCGTATACCTCTTTCATCTTCTCCGCAACGCATCTGCCCATCCGCGCCACGGTCCCCCGCCAGCCGGAATGCGCCAGCGCGACCGCGCGGTTTCTCGTATCCACGAAATACAGCGGCACACAGTCCTGGCTCTTATAAACCTCT
>VSOD01000058.1 GCA_009774655.1 Lachnospiraceae bacterium | reverse complement strand
GCTAAACACAATATGACTGTCGTCTTCATCAAAGAAGAGCGCTGAAGCCCCCAAAAGATCTATGTTGTTTTCACTCGTCCACAAATCCGTCACTTTCTGTTTCTTCCGGCTGTTGAGATCGTAAAGATTCATCCCCTCCCAATTATCGCAATAGGCAAGCAGTGTTCCGTCATGTGAAACAGTCCATTCAGCCAGCGCTGCGGTCGGTACAATATCATTCAAAATCATTCTCCGCGTCTCTTTCAGGACATTATCGTAAAAAATGCACAGACATCCCATCTCCCCTTCAAAACTGAATCCCACCATCTGTTCCCCCTCTTTCTCCGCATCCGCATAGGGTAATCCGCTTTTGGGTACACCGATCGCACAATATCCATCCTTATACGAATAAAAGTCAAGCATATCCCATTCTTCTGTCTTCGTCTGTGCCACGATCTGTGCCGTCACCGCGTCATAAAGATACAGCATATCTTCCTTTAAAGCCAGAAGCGTATTTTCCTTCCCCTTCCAGATCTGTATGCTCCGGCCGTCGAACAATTCCCCGTTGAGGGCCGCCGCACGCTTATCCTGTCTGCCCTTTGACGCAGTCTTCGTTTCCGCAGACACCTTCTCTGCCAGATCCTGACCGGACTCTGCTTCCTTCGCCATCACGCCATCCGAAAGCGGTCCTGCCGCATCCTTCACCCCGCATCCGGCCATGCAGACCACGACCAGTGTCACCGCCAGTGTTTTTATCCATTTGTTCTTCATAACAGTCTCCTTTTTATCAATTTTTTGATTTTATAATTAACGACATTAGAAATTGTGCTTTCGGTCCTGCAAAAGTTTCAATATATGACTGAGGCAGGAACCGGAAGCAACAATTTGTTATGTCATTTACTGTACCTACGGCCACGGAATCCCAAGTTTCGCCTTGGCATTCTCCAGCCAGACGGGATTGATCGTTTCTCCCACTTTTCCTGACGTGAAATATCCCCCGACCCATGCCGGATTTTTATTCTCATCATACAGAAATTCCGCATAGCTGAACGTTTCCGGATCGCCGCCCAGAATCAGATAATGCTTGATCCCCTGGCTGTCCCTGTAATCATAAATATACGCCTGACTGTCGGAAATCTGCTCCGTAATGTCGATATTTTCTCCGTTCGCCGTAAACCAGAGGCGGCCATCCTGATAGACTGCCGGTGCCGTCGCATTTGCCGTGTCAAGCGTGGCACTGGAAACCATATTCCCCTCTTCATCCACCGATTCCGTAAATATGGCATTGTTGGCAAAAGATAAAATCCGGCTGATGATCCCCTCTCCGGTATATGCATATGCGGTTCCGTTGGCCAGCACCAGCAGCAGAGCCGTTGCCAACGCGACTGCCGGCCCCGGAAGCCGTCTGTATCCCGCCGGATCTTTTGATGTGTCCGCCTGCTTATTTCGCTGTTTATTTCGCATTGCCTCTTCAATACGCTGGCTGCACTGTTCCGGCATTCTGATCTGTCCGTATACTTCTTTTACTCTGTTTTCCATCAATCAGACCTCCTCCTTTAACGCTTCCTCCAATATCCTCCTTGCCCGCGACATTCGTGTTGTGACAGCACTGTCAGAAATATGTAGTATCTCTCCGATTTCCCGGACCGTATATCCTTCATAATAGAAAAGATAGACGACGATACGATATTTGGGTTTCAGCCCGCCGATACATTCCCAGACATCACTCTGTGCGGGCTGTTCAAACACAATCTCTTCCCTGTGTGCTTCTTCAAACGGCCCCGTCCTTTTCCTCCAGACAGAGCGCAGGAGACTCCGGCACTGGTTGGCCGTCACCTGCATCAGCCATGCCTTCTCCCTGCCGGGCGTCAGGCTGCTCTGCTCCATCAGTTTCAGAAAGACCGTCTGACAGACATCTTCCGCATCCTGGATGGAATGGGTGTAACTGACCGCCAGCCTGTAGACATCATCCTTATAGAGCTGGAACAATTCCATCACATCATACATGAATGCATCTCCTTTCTGCGTTGTTATGTAAGTTTGCTATAGCTTCCGTGTGATGTTGCAATCTTGAGATCTCATAGATAAGACGCGCCAGCCCCTCTTTTTGTCACAAACTATTTGTAATAATTATTTGCTTCTTTATTTCCCCGTCTTCATACGGTATAATTTTTTTATCATACATTTATCAAGGAAACGGGGACGAAAAAATGCAGTCATTCAGAGCAGACAACTCGCCAATTACTTATTATATCAGCGGACGCGACCACAGGGAATGGGTTCTCTTTCTCCATGCCGCATTTGTGGATCACAGAATGTTTGACGCACAAACGGCGTATTTCAAAGACAGTTATAACGTGCTGGCAGTCGATCTCATCGGGCACGGACAGTCAACCGACACCAGAAGGGGCGACAGCATCAATAAAATGTCCCTCTGGATATACGATATCCTGAAAAAGGAAAAAATAGAGAAAGTGCACATTGTCGGCGTTTCTCTGGGAGCCGTCCTGGCACAGGATTTTGCAAACAGGTATCCTGACGCGGTCAGTTCCCTTGCCTGCTTCGGCGGCTACGATATCAATCATTTTGACCCCGGAATGCAGAAAGAAAATTTCGCATCCCAGATGCTTATGATGCTGAAAGCCCTGGTCTCTATCAAATGGTTTGCCCGGGCAAACAGGAAAATATCCGCCTATACGCAACAGGCGCAGGATCAATTCTACGCTATGAATATCCGGTTTCCAAAGAGATCCTTTCAATATCTGTCCTCTCTGGGCAGTATGGTAAACAGACAAGAGACGGCACCCAGAACATATCCACTGCTGATCGGGTGTGGGAAATACGATCTGCCAATGGAACTGAGCGCCGTAGAGATGTGGAAGAAAGCAGAGCCGCAAAGCAGGATGGTCATCTTTGATGATGCCGGGCACTGCGTGAATATGGATGTACCGCAGAAATTCAATGAAGTGCTGCAGGATTTTTGGGAGGAGCACAGTATTCTCTGCAGGGATTAGAACCAGGATATTAATGGTTAACGGCGGTTTTGAAATCCGTATCAAAACCGCCGTTTCTAACATTGCCGCCGTTTACAGCATTTAAATCCGGCAGGCGTTAACACTGAAAGTAACAGTCTGAGGCACTTCTGCCTTCAGGCCTATATCCCCCTTCTCGAGCAGACTTTTAACCTGACTTCGAGACAATCCCAAAACCATGGCAATTTGCTTTTGCGGATGAATCTTTAATTGACAGGGATTGTTTATCGTGATCACAACCTGCTCTCCAAATTCACAGTTTTCCATAGTCTCATGCTGCTTTACAAATTCATAATGCAGTTTGTCAGGATCAATGTCCACTTTATTTGTCCGAAACAGCTGCATCCTTTTGCCATACATTTCCGCCAGCGTTTCATCATTTTCCAGAAAACATTGATATTCTTCTTTTGGTATCGAAGAAACCTTCTTCCGTTCATAAATGGCTATATTGAGCGTGTGTTTACATTCCGTACAATGATAGATCAGCCAGACATCCAGTTTATTGCCATTGGCATTGATGCGGAATTTATTTGTGTTTCTAAAATGCGTCTTTCTGCCACATTTCGGACAGCTCCTGATCACCCAAAAGGAATCTTTCAGGACAATTTCATATTCAATTTTCCTTAAATAGCTCATTTGCATCTCCCGTTCATTCCATATCACGATGCATGGGCTATCACATTATTTCATCCTGTTTTTTGCAATAGCCATGCTATGCAAAATAATCGGGTGTAGTCATAAAGACTGTCTCTCCTTTCGTTATAATATCAAAATCGCTCCGTCAGAACGGTCACAGTTCCCCTTTGCCCGCTATCAGTATCGTTGCGTTGCCATCCAGTACTTTTTCGATCACAAATCCTGCGCTTTGCAGCAATTCTTTTTCATGCTCCAACGTCAGGGGAATATCAAAATGCACGTAACAATCGGCCGGTATTGCCGACCGTTTTCTTTTGTCCAAATACACAGTGCGCAGAAGCTCCTCTTCTTCGTCGCAGCAGGCAATGTAATCTCCCACGATAAAAACGCCCTGTTCTTTCAGGCTGCGGCAGATCTTCCGGTACAATTCCCTTTTGCGTTCCGGCAGGAAATGATGCAGGCTCTCAAAGGATATGACGGCATCCCATTTATCATAGCCAAACTCATATTGAAAGTAATCCTCACATATTGTGGTGAGAGGTTTGTCATGATGTTTTGCAAGCAGTTTGGCCAGCATATCAGCACACAGATCTACCCCTGTCACTTCAATCTGCGGATTGATCTGCCAGATCTTATCCAGTTCCAGGCCGGTTCCGCACCCCAAGTCTAAAATGTTTTCGCATCTTAAAGGCAGGTTTTCGGCAAATATCCGATAAGATTCCTCCCAGTTCGACATATGCTCTTCGTAATCATCCAGCCGCTTCGTAAAGAAATCTGACATTTCTTCCAGCGGCGTATCTGCCGTATCCCGAAGCCATTGTTTTAAATTCTGCATGTATTCTTTCGATGATCCCACCATGGCATGTTAACCATAGAATCCTGCTCCGGATTCTATGACAGTTCCTCCTTCCACAACTCTGTTGTACGCAGACTGCTGTTTCCTTTGTGGTATAGCGCAGCATATTTTCATCCTGCCATCCACCTCACGCATTTTTACAAAAAAAGATGAGCCGCTTCCATATGCCGGCTCATCCTGTACGAACAACACGCTATCCGACCAGGGATATGCCCGTTGCTTCCTTATTTTTCAAGAATACTTTTGTATTCTCAGGATACGCTGTATGCTTTTTTCTGACAGATAATATTTGCAGGCTAATTCCCCAACCCTGCTTCCCGCAAGATACTCCTCGTAAATCTGTCTGTCACGCCGCGAAAGCTCCTGCCTGATCTGTGTACCGGTTCCCCATCCCTGCCTGTGTGATGTCTTGCGCGGGATATAGATACTGGTTCCGTCAACATACTGCTGTATCAACTCTATTATCTCATTTGGCAGAATTTCTTCTGCTCTCCTATAGCCCATGTCTGCCTCCCTGAAATTTATTGCCGGGAATAGCATTGGCTATAACAATTCCTTGCAATAGCCAGTGCTATGCAGACATAACATATCTTCTCATATAGAAATCCCCCTTCCCAAATTCCTTCCTTATAGTATCCTATAGTACCATTATCCGCAGATTAAATCAATTTCTAACCGGCCGGTGTGCATGGGTAACAGCATTTTGACCCAGATGCTAAATACGATCTGACACCATTGTCATTACTTTGCAGCGTTTTTTGTAACATGCAATCCCATATTTGTGTATCCTGGTCATGCCGTCGTCAGCCAGACGTTCCGCATAATTCCTGTCCTCGATCTGCTTAAGCGCCGCCCTGCAGGCATCATCAAATGCCGCCTGTTCGGCATATTTACATTCTATGATGATGCCGATCTCCTTCTCCTCAACCTCTACGATGATATCGCTGTAGCCCTCACCGGCCTCAGCATTGGACTTGACTTTCCATCCCTCCATGCCGGCAAACAACCCCAGCAGGATTCCGTGATAAAAATTCTCTTTCATTTCCTTCCGGACACTGACGTCACGGATACTGATCGTCTTTCGCAGGTATGCCGTAAACCCTTTCTCTATAGCAGCTGCATCATGTTCCTCAAATGCCCTGCAAAAACGCTCCAGCTTCTGCATATCCCTTTTCGACTCCGTTTCAAACCATTCCTGTATCTGTTCTCTAAAAATCCACTGTATTTCCCTGTTTGGAATGGCCAGTGCGGTCCTCCCTCCCTCGTCCTGTCCACACTGTGTCAGATAACCCGCCGCAAAAAGAATGCTCCATAGGTTATCGGCTCTGGAATCCAGATCTCTGTATGTCAATTCCTGCCGTACTTTTTTATAAATTCGTTCACCACTGATCAGCAGCTCGATTTCATCTCTGGCAGTTGCGTCCGCCTTCTCTATGAATTTCCTGATGATGCTGTTGCTGCTTGTATTTACCCAATAGTTCTGCGGCATCACAGACGAATGCATCCTGAGCGCATGGCAGTAGCTCACCACATCCCACGGGCAGTATACTTCCAATTCACCAAAGCGGTAACCGTCATACCATTCCTTAACGATATCAAATTTCTCCAAAAATCCGTAGTATGCAAGCATTTCTTTTACTTCTGCATCTGAAAATCCAAAATACTCATTATACTGTACATCCTTTACCGTATATACATTAAAGTTATTGAAACCGGTAAAGATACTTTCCTTGGAGATCCGCAGGCATCCGGTCAAAACCGCAAAATGCAGGCTGCTGTTTGTCTTAAGGGCTCTTCCAAACAGATTCCTGATCAGCTCAACCATGGCGTCATAATACCCAGCCTGGTATGCCTTATCAAGCGGCACATCATATTCATCGATCAATATGATCGTACTCTGTTCATAATGCTTTTGCAGAAAACGGGATAATGTCAGAAGGCTTTTCGATAAAAGCTCATCCGACATTGCATATTCACCGTTGTGATCCAGTTCCACAAGTTTCCGGTACTGCTGACGCTCTATTTCCGTCAATCTTTCGCTCTCCGAAAGAAACGGGAATCTGATCGCCTCATCGCCAATAACCGAACGCAGAATCCTTTTTGCCGCTTCGAGATCCTCTCCTCCCACCTCTTTTAAGCTGATTGAAATGACCGGAAATTTTCCCATATATTTGTCACAAAGTTCCTTCTCCCCGGCAATCTCCAGCCCCTCAAAAAGCGTGCCGTCGCTGCCCGTCTCAAAGAAATACTGCAGCATACTCATATTCAGGGTTTTACCAAACCGTCTCGGACGCGTAAAGAGATTTACATACGCAGTATGCTCCAGAAGATCTTTGATCAGTCTCGTTTTGTCAACATAGTAAAATCCTTCTCTACGGATCCGTCCGTAATCCTCAATCCCAATGGGAAGACTTGCTTTTTCCGCCATATTTCACCGCCTTACTCTCTGTGTCCATCCATATCCTACACATTCCTGCTGCGCCGTGACAGACCGTAACCTCACTCTGCTGTGCTGCCGCGCAGGTGCACCTCTACAGTCATAATATCGTGTCATTGATTATATTGAATATACCACATTGTTACTGCATTTAAAACTGTTTTCCCTGATAAGGGAACGCTCTTCGTTACAGTTGCTTAATTCGAGGCCCGTGAAAAGAAACAATCACATTTTCTCCCCGCATATGTTTCCGGTATGCTATAATAGTGCAGGGAAATTACGAAAAATTTACACCATACCCCTGCAAATCTGCAGACTTTTACTAAACGACATAAGAAATTTCTTTCCTGATATCATAAACAACAGGAAAAAGAAACGGGGACTACAATGAGACAACTACAGACACAGGAGATCAAAGCAGTGTGGGAAGCGCAGCCGGATCGTTTTCCGGATTTTCTGGCAGAAAACACCGACCTCTTTCCGCACATAACACCGGCACAGAAAAAAGAAAATGAAGCGCTCGTACAGGACTTTTCCCAGAAAATGCAAAAGAAGCTGCGCCAGAAACCGAAAGACAAAGCAGCGCAGGATGCACTGGAACAGGAACTGGAAGCAGATCTCATGGAACTTCTGGAAAAGGAAAAAATCCTCTCGCTCTATAACTGGATGGATCGTCAACAGCTGGAAGCCTTCAAACGTGAGGCAAAACACTTTACTAATAGCGTCCGAGCCTTCGACGAATCCCTGCGTCCGGCACAGATCTGGCAGACTCTGCGCAACTATTTTATCTACGCCATGATTCTGGATATGCAGGGAAAGGAACAGCATGCCGGAGATCCGATTCTGGCATACAGCCTGCTCTATCCCTATACCGACAATTATATTGACGACGCCCGGATCACCCGGCAGGACAAAGAGCGGTACAACCGGATGATCGCCTCCAAATTAAGAGACGAAGCCGTCACGCCCCACAATGCACTGGAAGAAAAGACCTGCCGTCTTTTGGATATGATCCTGACGGCATATGAGGGTTCTGCCAGAAAGAAGATCATGGAGACACTGCTGGAGCTTCTGGAAGCCCAGAATAACAGTATCCGGCAGCAGAAAACCCCGCTGACGGAAGCTCAGATCCTGGAAATCTCCATCCGCAAAGGGAGTACCTCCGTATTGGCGGATTACCTTTTTGCCGCCACAGACTGGCGGGAATATGAAGAGAACTTCTATCTGAAATTCGGTTTTCTCTTACAGCTGGTGGACGATCTGCAGGATATCGAAGAAGACAGGAATGCAGGAAGTCAAACGCTGATGACGGGAGCGGAAAGCCGACAGCGGTTAGAACAGTACACCAACCGCCTGCTTTGGTTCTCCTGGCATGTGATCCGGGATTTCGAGCCGGTCAATCCCGGACTGAAAGGATTTGTCCTGAAACACTGTGTGGAAATCTCCCTCCTGACCGCCGCCGCAAATCAGCAGTTCTTTTCCAGAGAATATTTGAGGGCGCTGGAGACGTATCTGCCGTTTTCGTTGGATTTCCTGAAGAAGATGAAAAAACAGATGCTGCAGAGCAGGCAGAAGATAAGCTGAAAAAGATTTATTGTATTTCTACCCACATTCTACTCATTCTAACCAAACGGTTGACAAGAATGAGTAGAATGGGTAGAATGTGGGTAGAATATACTCAGGAGGCGGGCAGATGATTCCTTTCAAAGAAACGTTATATTTGTTGTGAAAATGCACCGCATCAGGCGCTAAAATCTCCTTCGGCAACTTCCAATCCTGTTTTTGAATCGGTAAAATGTTTACTTCTTCCACCACTCTTTATTCAGCGCCTTTCAGCGCATAAATCTGTTTCAGGTCATCAATGGCCATCTCAACATCAAAAGTATGAAAACCAGGCCAGCATTCATTCATTGTTTTGGCATCCGCCGTCTTATAGATTTCACGACTGCACTCATTCGTATAGTAATGCCAATAGCGGTAAGTATATCCCGCCCAGTACATTACTTCCTGAGAATAGGTTATGCCGGCTTTCCCTAGTCCTTTCACTTCATCGTCCAATTCTTCCAGAATATATTCTTCCCCTGCCCATTGCAGGCGGTCATAGACATCATCAAGGGCGGCAGCGGTTTTGCTGTTCATAAAAGCTTCTATAAAGGCCGGACAATCTAACCCCGTTTTCAACGCAAGTTCAAACAATCGTCCCTGTATATCGCAAAGCTGGCGCTTTTCAAGCGTAAGACTTTCCATCTTTATTACCATGCCTCCTTCTCAGCGTATACCTTCCGTTACTATTTCATCAAAAAAACGACCTTCCCGACGATATTGCCGGCATATCTCATCTGCCATTGCAATGCCTTTAAAGCGGTTGGCTTCACTGTCCTGTTTTAATTTCGCACGATTCTCTTCGGTTAGCGCCTTTTCCTCAAGAATTTTTATTTTTTTACATGCCGTCGCTGTTAACGCTACATACTGTTTACCAAGTTTCAACGCCGAAAGGCTGTTGATGAGCGCCAGATCGGTAATCTCCCCGTTGAAAAAGCGATCCAGAACAACAAACATTCTGTCATTGGCAATATAACCGATGATCATATCACATCCTTTGCCCAAATTCGCGTATCTCTCATAGATCTCCGAGTGCTTTATGGATTCCATCTTGCCACGATGATATGCGATAAGCAACGCCCAATCCAACCCTGCCTCTACATCAAGAATTCGTAAATCCGACAAATCAACCTCTAACGTGTATATTTTGGCGGCCGGATAATTACAGATCAACGTCAGCGGCTGGCTTCGATCCGTTCCCATATAAAAACCTTTTCCAAAATCGCAGCGTTCCCGGCTTACCGGCGCAATAGCACCGTGGATTCCCGACTTTGAACCATGATAAAGCGTTACCAGTTCATTAGTACTGATAATATGGCAGGAACAGATTTCCTCTGTCATTTCGGAACTTTTCATAGTATTCTCCCAAATTTACATTATAACATTTGAATATTTTGATTATACCATGCGAAAAAACAGAATACAATACAGCGCCACGCCTTCAGGCATTCAACCTTTCCTCCACCCTTCTGTATCTTTCCCCGTCGAGCACCTTTTTCAGGCACTGATATGGATCCAGCTCATTGGAAAGGACCATATTGCAGACATTGACGGAAAAGCCGCTGACCAGCCCCACGCCCAGTTCATTCTCCCGCACCGGGATCACATTTGTCCTGCTGTTCACATTCCAGAATACCAGCTTCGGCATCCGGTAGCCATGAGCCGCAAAGCGTCTGCCGATCGTATCAAAAAGCGTTCTTTTGCCGTTGCCTCTTACCGCCATGTCAAACTCCATATCCGAGATGACAAGCACCGTCCCCGGAAGTTCCTGCTGCCCCAGCCGGCCTCTTACCGCCGTCTGCAGGATCAGTTCAAAAGTCGCCTCTATATTCGTATTGGTACAGTTACTGTATGCAAGCGCCAGTTCCAGCTTTTCCCGAAGTGTCCTGCAGGCCGACAGATCCACATACTTCGGGCTTGCTGAAAAGGTAATAAACCTGTCGTGGTATGCGCCGCGCAGCTGCTCCGCAAAGTAGATGCCAAGCGCATTGGAAACATGCAGCGCCGTGAGATTGCCGTCGCCCACCGGACACAGCATACTGCCGGAGCCGTCCACCACGCAGAGAACATTTTCGGCCGCTGTCTCCATCGCCGGCAGGTTCTTCCACAGGGCTTCCAGCGTCGCATCTTCCGCACCTGTCTGCAGTCTCCACCCGGAACGCACCGTATACTGCGCCACAATCTCATGCGGCATCAACACATCTGCATGGATCGCCGCCCGGTTATTCTGCACTGCCTCCAGATACGCTTCGCGCCGCTCCTGATCATGAAGCATAAAGGCCTTCCGGTAAATCACATTGGCCCTGGAAGCCACCCCCGCATACGCAATCTCGCCCCAGCGGTTGTCACTCATATACACTTCCGTCACATTCAGATGCGCCCGCAGAGAGGACAGCATCTTCCTGTACTCTTTCGCGGTCATTCCCATGAAATGCTGCAGCTTTACTTCTGCTCTTTCTCTTACGCTTTGTCAGCCACCAAAGACAGCCTTACCGGGGCAGGATTCGAACCTGCATAAACCAGTTTGCATTGCTGTGAAAGTCTTTTGCAAGACTTATTTTTTCCACGGTAAGGCGCTTTTCCGCGACTTCTTCGTGTACGGTTTTAAGACCCGCGACGAATTCGGCGGCTGGAGCGGCCGCACCTACGATAACGAACGCCGCCGGCTGGAAAGCTGGCTGTCCGGCTATGTCAGGCAGGAGTACGCCGGCAGCGTAACGGCGAAGGGCAAGAATATCTATCTGTCCATTGACAGCAATCTTCTCGACACGAATCCGCTGTATCGGGTATGGAAGGCCAAAAGTTTCACGGACAACGACATCATGCTGCATTTCTATATCCTGGACTATCTGCGAAAATCCCCCGACCGCACGGCCGATGAGATCACCGACGGTCTCCTTGCCGATTACGGTAGAATATTCGATCCCCAGAGTGTCCGCCGCAAATGCAACCAGTATGCCGCGGAAGGTATGCTGGTCAAGGAAAAAAAGGGCAAAGAAGTGCTGTACCGGCTCAATCCGCCTTTTCAGGAACTTCCTGGCGCACACCCCGGGCTGAAAAATGCCATCAAGCTGTATCAGCTTTTCTCACCCCATGGCATGGTCGGGCACACCATTATGGACACGGCCTCTTTCCAAAACGACCTGTTCCGGATCAAGCACAATTTCTTCGTCCATACGCTGGAGGACGAAGTGCTGCTTCCCCTCCTGCAGGCAATGCATGCACACAGGGCCGTCCTTTTGCACGTCAAAAGCACGAAATCGGACCGCTTTCTGGACACCGAAGGCATTCCGCTGAAAATCTTTATCAGCACACGCACAGGCAGACGCTATCTGTGCCTCTATCTGCCGTCCAAAAAGCGCTTTGCCGCCATTCGGCTGGATGCGGTCAAGACGGTAACGGCGGGCGCCCCCTTTCCATCCTACACAAATATCCGGGAAAAGCTGGAGCAGCACAAAGCATCCGCCTGGGGCGTGTCTTTTCAAAGCGCCCCCTCATCAGGCACAACCGGCCATCCGGCGGACCGCACAGCCCTCCATGCTCTGAACAACCGGGACTTTCACCGTAAAGGCAGCGGACGGCGCATCGAACATGTGAAGCTGACGCTCCATATCCGGGAAGGAGCCGAGGCCTATATCCTGAACCGTCTGCGGCGCGAGGGGAAAGGCGGCGTCATCCGGCGAACCGCACCTGATACTTTTACCTATGAAATCGACGTGTTTGACGCCAACGAGATGCTGCCGTGGATCCGCACTTTTATCGGACGGATCGTCTCTGTAGAGTCAGACTGCCCGCTGCTTAAGGAACGTTTTCAGAGAGATCTTCTCACGATGTATCGTCTCTATTTTAAGGATGAAGATTGAAAAGGACAGAAAGGAACTTATGACAGAACTATTCTCAGAAATATATAACTGCTATTTTCAGGTGATTCAATCCCTGGTCACCCAAAACCCCTGCCTGTCGGAGAAGGAACTTAAGACCCGCATCCAGGACACCTGTTTTGCAGAAAGCGTTCTCTACCTGCTGCCCAGACTGACCCGGCAGGAGTGGGGATTTTATGAGAAGCGGGACGGTTATCTGCACACAAGGCTGTCCGCCGACTTCTATGTCCCTCTCACCAACTTGCAGAAAGCATACATTCGAGCGATCCTGCTGGACGATAAGATCGGCCTTTTCCTGGATGAAGAAGAGATCGATTCGATCAATCATGCCTTTGCCGACGTTCCACCCCTTTACCTGCCAGACGACTTCTATTACTATGACCGTTTTGCCGACAGGGACGATTATCAGGATCCGGCCTACAGGAAACGCTTCCGGACGCTCCTGTCCGCAATCCAGAATCACGTATGTGTGGATATCCACTACGAATCGCGCTGCCACCGCAGACTGCATCACAGCTATCTGCCGTGCCGTCTGGAATATTCCGTGAAAAACGACTGCTTCCGTCTGCTGGCGGTGGATCTTCGTCGAAGCCCGAAGGTGATCACCCTCAATCTGAGCCGCATACGCGAAGTGATGTTGACTTCCAGAACCGTCCGGCAGCCGCCGGACCTAAACCGGCTTTTGCAGCGCGCCTACTATCAGGAGCCTGTACGCATCCTCATCAAAAACCGCCGCAATGCACTGGAACGCGCCATACTGCAATTTGCCAATTATGAGAAAAGCACCCGCAGGCTGAGTGACGACACCTACGAGTGCTTACTATACTATAATAAAGAAACGGAAACCGAACTTCTGATCGAAATCCTGTCTTTTGGCCCCATGATCAAAGTGCTCGGCAATGAGGCCTTCCTGGGACAGATCAAAGAACGGCTCAGGCGGCAGGCTGCGCAGTGCCAAAAAGGCTGATTACATCCCCACACTTTCATAGTGCCGGATGCCCCTGTAGAATACGGCCCGCGCCAGCAGGAAGAACCCTGCGCTCATCCCCGCCACGCCAAAGCACCACGGCCATGTCATGCTGCCCCGCAGGATCTCCACCGGCACGACGCAGATAAATCCGTACGGCACAAGGAACAACAGCAGGAAACGCACCACTCCCGGGTAGAGTTCCAGCGGATATCTTGCATACTGCCCCAGCTGGGACAGCGTGTAGGGCAGCGCCGTCCTGCCGCCTGCATCAAACCAGAACACCACGCTGTTGCCAAGCAGGTAGATCGACATGCACAATACCGTTCCGCACAGGATCAAAAACAGGCTCATGGCCACGCCCCACGGATGCAGCAGCCCCAGCCTCCGCAGAAAGACCGGCATGCTGACCGCACCCACCAGAAACACACTGATGCCCTGCAGTCCCATCCCGTAGGACAACACCTGAAACAGCGGGGAGACAGGCCGCGACAGGATACAGTCGAATTCGCCCGCAAAGACCATGCCCGGCATCTGCCATATCCCCTCGAACAGCACGCTGCAAAGCCCCTCCGCAATAAAGAGAAACGACAGGATCAGATAGATCTCATCCTTTTGCCAGCCCGCGATATCGGGAATATTGCTGTAGATGACAAAGGGTGCCGCCATGCTCACCACGCGGCTCAGCACGCCCGACAGAATCATCATCCAGAAATTCGCCGCATATTCCATTTCCGTCTTGATATACTGCGCCTTCATGCCCAGAAAAATCCTGATCATCGTTTCCTTTCCTCCCTTTTTCCTGTTCTCCTCTCTCCTGATACCTGAACTCATCTCATCCGCCTGCGATCGTCAGATTTCTGCGCGCCAGACTGTACAGAAGGACATGCAGCGCCAGAAACACCAGAATCCAAACAATCTGCAGTCCATATATCCCCGGCATCCCGAACCCGGCCATCGTCTCCTGTCCCAGAAGCACCGCCACCGGAACCTGCAGCATATAGGGGAAAGGCGTACAGCAGGCGGCTGTTTTCAGCCACCCGGGAAACAGGACCACCGGAATCATGGCCCCGGAGAAGAAGTCGAACAGCGCTGCCCTGGTCCAGGCGATCCCCAGATATCCCGTGGTGAAAAAGCAAAGCAGGCTGAATACTTCGATCATCAAAAGCCGCAGCGCCACCGCCAGAAGCAGGCAGGGCACAAAAGCAATGAGAGCAGAAACTGACGGCACTGTCATATATTTTCCAAAACAGGCAAAGCCTGCGAAAACCAAAAGCAGATTGACCGCCCCCTGTGTCAGCAGCGTTCCCAGCATCTGTGCCATATACTGTGTCAGAAAGAAAGCCGGCCGGACGCATCTGGCTCTCTATTATACACATCTGA
>VSOD01000579.1 GCA_009774655.1 Lachnospiraceae bacterium | reverse complement strand
ACACATCAGAACATTGAAAGCGGTGTTACAGCTCCGCTTTATTTGTCGTTCCATCAAACCGACTGTGAATAGTAACTCTTTGGACAGAGGGACAATTATCTTAAAAAAGATATTTGCCGTCGAGCATCCATCAATAACGGCACACTCCTCCAGTTCCCTTGGCAGAGCGGACATAAATCCTTCCAGAATAAAAATAGAGATTGGAATTCTGAATGCACCATATACAAGACCAAGCACTTCCAAACTGTTATTCATCTTCATATTTCCCACCATGGTATAAATTGGAATCACGGTGGAATGAATCGGGATCATCATCCCTGCGATAAAAAATAGATACAGTAATTTATTTCCCTTGAACCGAAACCGGGATACCACATAACTTACCGGTGTCGCCAGAACGACCGTCAGCAGAATTGCCGTCGCCGTTGCTCTCACACTGTTCCACATATAGGTCGGGATACGCGATCCCGTCCAAGCTATTATGTAGTTGGAATATTCCCAGATCTTTGGCAGTCCCCAGGTATTTTTTGCAAGATCGGCCCGTGACTTAAAGGATGTAAAAAACAACCACATAAGAGGGAGTATGACAAGCACTGCAGCAATCGTCAAAGCAAGATAGATCAATACTTTCTGTTTCTTATTTCCAAGCATTTTACACCTCTTTTTACGGGTACCGGCCGCCTGACGGCCGGTACTTCTCTGTAATATCAGCAATTACTGTGCTTCCAGTGAGGCTGCATAATCCTCTGCCGCCTTCTGTACTTCGTCAACTGCCTGTTTGGCATCCAGCTCTTTCGTTATAATGCCGGGAAAAACCGTCTGCTTGATTGCCAGATCCACCGCCGGAGGAGCAATACCATCCATGAGAACAGATCGATTTTGCAAGCTCAATACAAAGTTTCTCTTTTTCCGGTTCGTTACCTGCCTTTACCATCACACCGATGAAACAACCACCCACTCTGGTATCGGGATTTCCATCCGGGCAATCTGTCATTGCCGGCCAGTCAAGTCTGTCCAACTTCTCCAGGAATTCGGCTCCGCCTGCGCTCTCAAAGTTGCCTACCTTCCATGCACCTTCATAATACATGGCCGCTTCTTCATTTGCGAACATCTGGTCTGCCTCAGTCGCGCTCATTCCCATCACGCCGTTGGGGAACGCTCCCGCATCCACCATCTCCTTGAATTTCGTAACCGCCGTAGGGAATCCGGTAGATTCGTTATTCCAGTTTGTCATATCCTCACCATAGCAAAGACTCTTAAAATTATCGAGTCCTGTTGCTCTTACCAGAAATGCGGAAGCCATCCAGGCGAACCGACTGTCTTTACCGCCTGTAACAATAGGCGTGATTCCCGCTTCCTTGATCTTAGGGATCAGAGTCATAAATTCATCCCAGGTCTTCGGTGCAGTCCAACCATGCTCATCAAACATGGCCTTGTTATAATAGAGTCCATCAATACTCGCTTCCAGAGGCGCCAAAAGGATCTTGCCGTCCGGCTCTGTCAAAGCATCAAAAACGGGATCTGCAAACCATGCGTGCCAATCGGGATCTTCTTCCACGATACCGGACCAGTCAATAATCAGTCCATCTTTTATAAATTCTCTTGCATAACTCTGCGGACACCAGGACACGTCCGGCATATCCCCTGACGCTGCCTGGACCGTCAGTTTGGTGCACAGGTCTGCAGTGGAGAGCGCGTCATGCTCGATCACTACGCCCGGATGTTCTTCTTCAAACTTCGCAATCAGATTCTCGATCTCCTCCTGAACCACCGATCCCTGGGTCCATGTGGTGGAGAGTTTAATCTCGATTGTTTCTCCCGAAGTCTTCGTTTCCTCTTCTGCAGATTCTTTCGTAACAGTTTCCGCATCCGTGCTTTCCTGCACTTCACCATCCTGTGTCTTTACTTCTTCTTTTGGTGTACTTCCACATCCTGTCAGTAAGGCAGATGCTGTCAATGCTCCTGTCAGTGATATTGCAAACAGTTTCTTTAAACTTTCTTTCCTCATTACCTCTCCTCCTTCTCCACGATCATGCTGATATTGTTTTCGTTTTTTTCTCTGCACAGCGATACGTCTTTCAACTCCACCAGAGAGATTTCTCCCAGATAAAGAACCCTGGTTCCCGGTTCTAAATGCCCCGTGTAAGATTGTTCCACATCTGAGACAACCATATGAAAATGCGCTTTTCCATCCAGCACCACTCCCTGGAGAGACGCCAGTTCCATCGGTTTTTCCAACGTGACAAATTCATCCTCCGGCTCTCTTCCCGTTCCCACCACACGATGAAGTACCACCTTTTGCAGGGAACCGATCGCACTTGTCAGAAGAGCATTTTTGATTCCGATTTTTCGCAGTTCCTGCTCTATGGTCTCAAGCAGCAGATCATCCCTTTCCAGATTGAGGATCATTACCCTTCCCAGTTCATACCCCATGTACTTTTTCATGTATCCCTTCCTTTCTTGTAAGCGGCAAATAATCGGCGTCTTATAAGTTGCCTCCTGTTTTGGTAGTATTTGTTTGAAGTACTATCAGACAG
>VSOD01000578.1 GCA_009774655.1 Lachnospiraceae bacterium | reverse complement strand
CTTCCCGCAGCTCCTTCTCCGCCCGCTGTGCAATATACACCCGCGTGATCCGCTCTTCCGGCGCCTCCGCAAACATTTTCGGGCCTTCCACCACAAACAGCCCCTGCTTATTACGCGCCTTTGCCTTCTGGTTCAGGAGGACAACCTCCCGCACCGATTTATTGCTCAAACTTGTGATCATACTCTTTTCCTTCCTGTCTGTGCCATAATATGTGAATTCCCCGCAAATCCGAAATCTGCGGGGAATTCTGAATTCTGTTTTCTTTATACCTGTATATCTGTATCTCTTTCATGCGCTGCGGCACTGCCTGTCCGTTCAAAACAGGAAACGCTGCTCTTGCTCTCCTGTCAGACAACCAAGATACCGCATTGGAGAATACTCCCTGCGCCTTCTACAGCGCCAGTACCTTGGATACTTCAAATACATATTCCTGAATATTCTTATGCATATTCAATGCCTCCTCGATATCGAAATCAAGGAATTCACCGTGCTGGTAGCCTACCACCCTGTTGCTCTTGCCCTGACAGAGGATATCCGCCGCGTAAGCTCCCATGATGGATGCGTAATAGCGGTCCTTACAGGTAGGCGCGCCGCCTCTCTGCATGTATCCTAAAATCGTGGCCCTCGTCTCAATACCGGTGGCCGCCTCGATTCTTCGCGCCATGGAAGTAGAATGCCCGATACCCTCGGCATTGATGATGATATGGTGAGTCTTGCCGCGCTTCCTGTTGGCAATGATGTTGTTGATGATCTGCTGCTCGTTATAGTCATACTTCTCGGGAAGCAGGATATCCTCCGCACCGTTGGCGATACCGCACCACAGCGCTATATAGCCCGCGTTCCTTCCCATAACCTCGATGATGCTGCAGCGCTCATGAGAAGAAGAAGTATCTCTGATCTTGTCGATGGCTTCCATCGCCGTATTGATCGCCGTATCAAAACCGATCGTGTACTCCGAGCAGGCGATATCCAGATCGATCGTACCCGGAATGCCTATCGTATTGATTCCGTGCCGTGCCAGTGCCTGCGCGCCGCGGTAGGAACCGTCGCCGCCGATTACGATCAGACCGTCAATCCCGTGCTTATGGCAGATCTCCGCACCTTTCAGCTGTCCTTCCTCCGTGCGGAACTCCGAGCAGCGTGCCGTGCCCAGGATCGTGCCGCCCTTCTGAATCGTATCCGATACCGACCATCTCTCCAAATCTATGATTTCTTCATTCAAAAGGCCTCTGTAGCCTTTCTTGATCCCCTTTACACTGACTCCGTTAGACAACGCCTTCCTGACAACTGCACGGATAGCCGCATTCATACCCGGTGCGTCGCCGCCGCTTGTCAGAACACCTATCGTCTTGATTTCTTTTGCCATATCCACACCATGCCTTTCTATGCTGAATCTATCTGTATTTTACTCTAAACATGCATGTATTTCAATATTTTTTTGCTACACCACTTTCACATTCTCTGCCCCGTAGAGCTTTGTCAGCCGCTCCACAAGCTCCTCACCCGCGTGCACGTTCCAGTTGCGCGGCAGCGCGTTCATCATCTTCGGCTGCGCCACATAGATCACCACGCTGTCTTTTCCCTCCGACTGCCGCAGGGCGTCAAAAAGCTCTTCCTTACGGCCCTCATATTCCTCTTTGGTAGCGAACTTGATCCACAATTTACGCGTCACGTTTTCAAAGGGCGTGATCTGTTCGCAGATCAACTTGCCGTCCTTTTCCTCTTCCAGCGATACCCGCCCGCGGATGAAGACCTTATTGTCCTCCACGATCTCTTTCCCGAACTTCTCATACTGTCCCGGAAATACGATCACTTCTATGGAACCCAGAAGATCCTCCACCTGCAGAAAAGCCATCACCCTTTCATTCTTGGTGTACTTGATCTTCTTCTCCGCGATCATGCCGCCGATGGTGACGATCCTGCCGTCCTGCGCCGCCACCTCGCCGCTCTCCTCGTCCATCATGAAATCCGCCGTAGTATTGGTGATATTCCGGCGCCACATCTCCTGATATTCCTCCAGCGGATGACCGCTGATGTAGATACCCAGCACTTCCTTCTCGAAGGCCAGCTTCATCTCCTTGGAATATTCCCCCACATCCGGCATTTTCACCTCGAAGTCCTCTTTCTGATCCTCGGACACGATATCAAAAAGCGACATCTGCCCCGCCATATTATTTTTCTTATCATGCTGAATCCTGTCCATAATCTGGATATACACGCTCATAAACTGCTTGCGGGTACCGCCCAGACTGTCCATTGCGCCGGCTTTGATAAAATGCTCGATGGCCCGCTTGTTGACTTCCTTATCCGACATACGGGTGATGAAATCTTCCAGATTGGTGTAAGGTCCCCGCGCCCTGCGCTCCGTAACGACCGCCTCGATCACCGGCCGGCCCACGCTCTTGATGGCCGTCAGCGCATAGCGGATCTCGTTGCCGGACACGGAAAAACCGCTCTCCCCCTCATTAATGTCCGGCGGCAGGATCTGGATGCCCATGCTGCGGCAGGACATGATATACTCCGACACCTTATTCGG
>VSOD01000577.1 GCA_009774655.1 Lachnospiraceae bacterium | reverse complement strand
GTCGATACAGCGTGAGGCATAAGTACTCAGCTTCCCTTTTCCGGAATCAAAAGAGTCGATCGCCTTGATCAGCCCTATGGTGCCGATGGATATCATATCTTCCGTCTCTTCGTCCACATTCTGATACTTCTTGGCGATATGGGCGACCAGCCGCAGGTTGTGCTCGATCAGCGTTTCCTTGGCCTGCGCGCGCTCCGTCTCGCTGCCCGTCTCCATCATATTTAAGTATACGGCCTCTTCCTTCGCAGTTAATGGTTGCTTAAATGTTTTCAAAAGAAGCCCCCAAAGTCCATTTACTCTATTCTATGAACCGGTGACTTCTTAAGTGCCTTTCCACCCTAAAAAGAGTTTGAACTGCTCCGCTGTCAGAAAAGGAATTCCGCCATCACATAATTGCTGACATCAAGTCCTCTCTCCGTCAGCCGGATCCTGTCTTCCTCCCGCACCAGCAGCGCCTGCTTATACATCCGCTCCAGAACGGCCCCGTAGACTTCCTCCATCTGCCGTCCAAACTGCGCCGCGAATCTCTCCCTGCTCACCCCGCAGATCATCCGCAGGCCGAGAAACATGAATTCCTCCATCTGCTCCTGCACGGTCAGGACATGCCGCTCCCGCATCTGCACGGTCAGCACATGCTCCTCCTGTATCTGCCCTGCCAACACATGCTCTTCCCGTATCTGCCCTGCCAGCACATGCTCTTCCCGTATCTGTCCTGCCAGCACATCCCCCTCCTGCATCTGCACGGTCCCGGCAGCCTCATCCGCCCCTGTATCAGACGCAGGGATTCCGTACCTGACATACCTTTCATACCGCTCCGGCTCCGCGGGGTTCTGCCAGCGCACATTCTGTACCATGGAAGCGGCGCCCAGCCCGAATCCCGCATAATCGCCGCGCTGCCAGTACACCTTATTGTGCCGGCACTCGTATCCTTCTCTGGCATAATTCGAGATCTCATACCGGTGATAGCCGCAGGCTGACAGGTACGCATCCGTAAGCAGATACATCTCCCTGTCTTCCTCCTCCGTAGGGAAACGGCAGGCCTGCCTTTTCTCATACAGAGGGGTCCCTTCCTCCAGAATCAGGCTGTAGGCGGAGATATGCTCCGGCATAAGCGCTGCCGCCCTGCGCAGTGTCTCCCGGTAAGAATCCACGCTCTGTTCCGGCAGCGCCGCCATCAGGTCAATATTGATATTCCGAAATCCGGCCTCCCGCGCCAGCCGGTAAGTCTCAAGAAACGTCCGGTAATCGTGGATCCTGCCGATCCGCGCCAGTTCCCCGTCGTCCGCAGACTGCAGGCCGATGCTCAGACGATTCATACCGGCTGTTATGTACGTCTGTAATTTATCCGCCGTCACGGTTCCCGGATTGACCTCGATCGTGATCTCCGCATCTGCCGCCAGCCGGTAATACCGCCGCAGTGTCTCCATGATCTCCGACACTGCCTTTGCCGCAACAAGCGACGGCGTCCCGCCGCCCCAGAAGACAGAAATCACCTGGTGATCTCTGTACTTTGGCGCTTCTTTGACGATCTCTTCTTTTAACAGGTTTACATAACTCTCAATCCGCTTATCATCCGCCCCCGCCCCAACAGGAAAAGACAGGAAATCGCAGTAAAGGCATTTCCTGACACAAAAGGGAATGTGAAGATAAATGCTCAGTTCTCTCATCTGCTGCTCCTGTCCTGTCTTATCTGTCTTATCTGTCTTATCTGTTCTGATCTGATCTGTCCTGTCAGATCTTATCCGTCTTATCCTGTCCCGTCATGACCGCGGCTGTTTATTTGTCGTCCAACTTGAGTACACTCATAAACGCGCTCTGCGGTATCTCTACATTCCCCACCTGCCGCATACGCTTCTTGCCTTCCTTCTGCTTCTCCAGCAGCTTCTTCTTACGGGTGATATCACCGCCGTAGCACTTGGCCAGAACGTCCTTGCGCATGGCCTTCACGGTCTCTCTGGCGATGATCTTGCCGCCTACCGCCGCCTGTATGGGTATTTCAAACAAATGTCTGGGAATCTCTTCCTTCAGCTTCTCACACATCCTCCTGCCCCGCTCATAGGCGCTGTCTGCATGGACGATAAAGGACAGCGCGTCCACCTCGTCATGATTGATCAGGATGTCCAGCTTCACCAGCTTCGAGGTCTCATAGCCTTTTAACTCATAGTCAAAAGAGGCATACCCTCTGGAACGGGATTTGAGCGCGTCGAAGAAATCATAGATGATCTCATTCAGCGGCAGATCGTACTTTAACAGCGCTCTGGAAGCCTCGATGTATTCCGTGCTGATATAACGTCCCCGCCTCTCCTGACACAGCTGCATGATCGGTCCGATAAACTCCGTCGTCACCATGATCTCCGCGCTCACCACCGGTTCTTCCATATAATCGATCTGGGCCGGATCCGGCAGGTTTGAGGGGTTCGTCAGTTCGATCATCTCGCCGTCCGTCTTGTGCACCCTGTAGATAACACCCGGCGCCGTCGTCACCGATCCAGATTGTATTCACTCTCCAGCCGCTCCTGAATGATCTCCAGATGCAG
>VSOD01000576.1 GCA_009774655.1 Lachnospiraceae bacterium | reverse complement strand
ATCAGGACAGGAGTTGTGCTTGTCCGCCGTTTCTCATGCAGGACGGACAGGCCGCTGACATGGGGTAGCATAATGTCCAGTACAACAAGGTCAATGTTGTTCTCACGGAAAAGCTGTATTGCCTCCCCGCCGTCATAGGCTGGGATAACCTTGTGGCCTGCGGGCTTTAGATATTCACAGATTGCATCGTTGGTTTTATGATTGTCCTCAACAATTAGTAATGTTGTCATTGTAGCACCTCCTTGGGGATAGTGTAATATGGGAATGTGGAATGGGTATGAAATTTTGGCCTTTTTCAAAATTATAAATAGTTTTGGCGTGTAGTCAACCGTATCTGCTTCATGCCCCGTATCCGATCACTCTCCTGACCGTTGACAGTCAGAGAGATTACAATGTATCTGTGTGTTCTGGCTTAATCAACCGGCACAGCTCATTTGTCGATATGGGTGCAGACCACAAGGGCGTGATTTCCCTTGGTGAACCGTCGGGCAACCGGAACATGAAAGCATTGCGGGAGAAAGTCTTATTCCAGAAAAACACCCCCAAATCCCCTGAAAAGCACTTCCAAACATAGCGGAAGCCCCCAAAACCGCGGCTTCCGCAGTCCTGAAGGCTTCCTTAGGGGAGGATAAGTATGCTGGAATGAATTCCTAGAAACCTGATAAACAGGGCATTTGTGCGTCCTCTAAAGGTGTTGGCAACACTTGGCAACAGGTTTTTGGCAGGTGTGGGAGAGGTTAAGTTTTTGATTTGTTGAGGATAAAAAAACTGAATATGGAATAGCGTACCAGAGTGGGTGAAGTGGGTAGGAATAGCAATTCTTTGATGGTATGTGATGGGATATCCCATGTGCTGGTGGTAGTGCATGGGGTATCTTTATGAAATGAATTTTTTGTATAAATGAAGAATAAAAATATAAATGAAGATAATTTTGTATAAAATAGAATGATTAGGTTGAATTTATCCTAAAATGTAGTATATACTATATTACAGACAAAAAGAAGGGAAGTGTGTGTTATGCATATTGATTTAAAGAATCTGGTGTCTATTTCGGAAGCAAACCAAAATTTTTCAAAGGTTGCGAGGATGGTGGATGAGAATGGGGCAGCTGTGATACTAAAAAACAATTCACCCCGATATGTTTTGATCGACTATAGCAAGCTGCAGGAAGATACGGACGCGGATAATGAAGCATTGGAAGCTGTTGCAACCCGCATATTGCAAAAGCATAAGAAAGCGTTTGAGGAATTGGCAAAATGATTTTATTGAACAAGGAACAGATCAAATACCTCCACAGCAAGATGATACAGGAAACTGGAGGAAGTAATGGGATACGTGATGAAGGTCTACCGGATTCTGCACTGTCAGCACCTTTTCAATCTTTTGGAGGGATGGAGCTTTATCCGTCTATGATTAGGAAGGGAGCGAGACTGTGTTATGGGCTGATAAAAAATCATGCCTTTTTTGACGGGAATAAGCGCATCGGTATTTATGCTATGTTGGTATTTTTAGAATTGAACGGAATGGAAATAGAGTGTAGCGAAGAAGAATTGATTGCGTTAGGTTTGGGGATTGCATCTGGTGAAATTGAAGAAAAGGATGTTGGTATTTGGATTGTAACGCATAATAGGGGAGAATGAGTTGGCGAATACTGGTGAAAAGGGGTTACAACTTGTAACCTGATTTGTTGCCATATGATTATTCTGTTTCAATAGGGGATGAAATTGATGAGTGGGTTTAGAGAGTTTTTAAATGAGCAATTGCAGGATGATGAGTTTAGAAAGCAGTGGGAAATGATTCAGCTGGAAATGGATTTGATTCGTGCAGTTCCAGATACAAGTTTATTACAGGATTTTGACACAAAGGAATGAGTATAACTTGTGTGTGCCGGTTTTGTATATTTGGTTGATAAGAAAGAGCACAGGGAGGTATCAGAGGCTGTTCGATAGACTCTCTGCTTTAGAGGGAGAGATCAAATCTGTGCCGGGTTTTCATACCCTGCTGGACAGGCTTTTTGCGGCTGACTAGATGGCTGGCGTATGCAGGAACAGTTGAAACATTTTACAACCTGATACACGGGAATCTTTTACAAAAATCGTATGAGATATAGGCGATATACGTCTTAACGACCGTGAACCTGTAACTGTAATTTAGGAGTTTAATCTGTGCAACACCTGCATCATATTGTTGGAAATGTTTTTTTGTGATATAATTCAAACATACAAAGGAGAGGATATGAAGGAGACAAAGATACAATGGCATCCAGGTTTTGTGGCAGCGATGAATCTGGAGTTTGCCAGGAACAGCGAAGGACTGATCTTTGAAAAAGAATACAATCTGAACACAAAACCGCTGGAGATCGACCTTCTGGTGATCAAGAAGGAGGCGTCCGTCAGGATAGAGAATGAGATCGGTATCCTGTTCAGGGGCCATAATATCATGGAATACAAATCACCGGAAGATGCGCTGGATATTGATGCTTTTTACAAAGCAGGGGCATATGCCGGCCTGTATAAGTCTTACGGGGAACGGGTGGA
>VSOD01000575.1 GCA_009774655.1 Lachnospiraceae bacterium | reverse complement strand
GTCTTTGCTGCTGGCTTGCATTGGCGCGGTGGATGAGTTGGCATTCACCAGCATCTATCCGGAACTGATTCCGGAAGGCGCAGAGCAAAAAGGCTACGCGGTGTCCTCCATGCTCTATCCGGTTTTGAAGGTCATCATGACGCCGTTGGCTGCTGTTCTTCTGGACACGCTCGGCGTCGCATGGATTTTGATCGCTCAAAGTGGTCTCTCTTTTGCAGCAGCCATCACAGAGAGCTTTATCCATCTGGACGAAACAGAACGACAACACCGTACGCCATACTCTCTACAGGCCTGGGCCGGTGATATACGGGAGGCGGTGCAGTACTTAAAGGAGGAGCGTGGTCTTCGCAGTGTCTACGAATATATGGCAGTTACAAACGGTGTTGCCAGTGGTTTTTCACCCATTTTGGTGGCATTCTTTCGCACTTTTCCGGGCTTCACTGCCGCTATGTACTCAGCATTTTCCGTGGTAGAATTCGCCGGACGGACAATTGGCAGTGTGCTGCAATACCGAATCAAGATCCCTGATAAGAAGAAGTACGGCCTCGTGCTTTTTGTCTATCAGGTTTATGAATCTATGGACATGTGCCTGCTTTGGCTGCCCTATCCGCTGATGCTGGTCAACCGTGGGATCTGTGGATTCCTCGGGAGCAACAGCGCAATTCTGCGAAGCGCAGCTGTGCAGCGCTATATTCCCGAAAAACTTCGGTCTCGTATCAATGCTTTTGACGACGTACTGATCACCGCCGGAGCCAGCGTTTTTTCCCTGATGATGGGCTTTCTTGGGGAAATTCTCGACTATCGTTGGTGTGTCACGATCGGCGGTGCCATCGCCATGCTTGCCAGTTGGCTTTTGATCTGGGGCAGGCGTAAGGATGTGCGCAGGGTGTATGAAACGGGCGATGACGAGATGACACAATAATTTATACCGGCTCTTACAGATTCTTACAAATAGATTTGGTGGTTTTCACCTTTTATGCTTTCTATGTATGCACCGCAGGGCTTCCTGCGGTGTATTTTTCTATCTTAGCGTCCTCTGTCATAGTCATAGCTGCGGTGCCGGGACTCCTGCCGCCGCTCGGCATTCCGGCGCTTGGCTTGGCGCATTTGCCCCTTACGGCTAATGCAGCACCAACGCCAGCCCTGTTTACCAGCAAACTGATCTGTGCAGACTGTGGCCATCCGCTTGTAGCCAACCGCGAAACACAGCATAGAAAAAATGGGACGGTAAAGAAATACACTTACTGTTATGTGCTGCTGATCAGTCCACAGCATCCAGAAAGCAGTCCACAGCAAATGGATTAATATGTTACTTTCTATAACCGAAAAAGAAAAAGGAAACTGCCTGCGGCGGGGAGCGGCTGCAAAGAAGTTCAAAGCGACCGCAAGGCAGTCGCTTGATAATATCAAATTAAAGGAGGAACATGCTTATGGCAATGCAGATTCATGGAAATTATGATCATTCCGGCACCGATTACGCAGAGCGGGTAAAGGAAAAACAGGCCGACCAGAGGGCGGAAAAGGTAAAGGAAGCAGAGAAAGCTGCGGAGGAAAAAAACGCTGGTAAGTTGTCCGAACCACGGGATGAATACATCAGCAGCGAAAAATCGGGGCAGAAGCCTACGGGACTGTATCGGCTGGGCCAGGATGAGAAGGGCAATCGGAAAATCTTTTTTGATGACCCGAAAGCCGGTCATGCAAATGAACAGGATGATCGTTCTGAGAAAAGTGAAGACAGCAAAGCACCGAAGGTAGGCGGAGACAGCCAGGGAAAGCCGGCGGAGAAATGTGTCACAAGTACGGATAAGGTTGAAAGGGAGATCAAGAAGCTGAAAGAGAAAAAGCAGCAGCTGGAACAGCAAATCCAGTCGGCTTCCGGGGATGAAAAGAAAATCCGGGAGCTGGAGAAAAAGCTGGCCCAGGTAGAAAACGAGTTAAGCCAGAAAGACAATGATACATACAGGCGGCAGAATGCTTCTGTATCAGAATAAAAAGGATTCAGATTTTTAGTGTAGAATCAATACCGGGAGATGTTGATAAATGCGCAATGTCTTCCGGTATTTTGGGAATAGCAGCATCATTTGAGTTTCTTAAAAAGGATATTCAAAGGAGAGACAATGATGCATACGAAAACCGGAGAAGCATTGAAACTGGAATCCGGCACGAACCTTTCTGTTTCGATATAGGGATCAATGCATTAGGTGGCAGCCTTGGAAAGGAAATAAAATGAATAAGAAAAAATGGATTCGTATTGTGTCGATTTATTCGATTACATATACAGCAATTACATTATTGAACAGCGTCTTGTATCTTTGCAACGGCATTTATGAAGACCCAGGCGGCAACTGGCATGAATTAGACAGGGCTATCATTCTCCTGATCGGGATAGCAGCATTTGAGCTATGTACGAATCTGCCTGTTAAGCTCTTGGCTCTCAGATATTTGATTGCATATATTCCCTCTCAGCTGTTGGCGTTCGCCTATGTCTGGTTCAGCGGACTGCGGGAACCCTTGGCGAAAACAGCGTACAGGGATATATGG
>VSOD01000574.1 GCA_009774655.1 Lachnospiraceae bacterium | reverse complement strand
TAGACCATGCCGCTTTTTGTCACCCTTATCTGGTTGTTGTGCCTGTCATTCCCGCAGGCAATCAGCATACGGAACTGCTCAAGGGTAATTGTCCTGATGTTATACGCTTTTATCCTCTGCCCGTTCAAAATAATAAATTCTCCCCGCTGTGCGGTGAATGCCTGAATCATCTGAAACATTTCTTCCTGCGCCATCTCAATAAAAATCCTCATTTTCTACAAAATTTTATACCCTGCAAGTAGCTTCTGGGAAAGAAGCCCACATTGGAATCGCACCATCATCTCTGTGACCGTTTTACGGAAGTATCATTATCAGGAAACAGTGTCATGGCGCAAGGTTCCCACACCTTGTTTGCTTTAAAACATCTCTCGCTCTCGCCTGTTTATTATAGGCAGTCATGGCGTGTTTCTGCACAGCTCGGCTGTTTCATACGTCTTGCAGGATTGTCCATATTCAGTTGTCAGTAAGCGATGCTTTTCAAGTCAGCACCAGCAATAAAACGTATTGGTTTTTCTGGTTAAATTTCCAGCTTGTCCGCCCCGTATTTATGGATAATCCGGAACAGGATTTCTTTCTCTTTCCCCTCCGCTTTCCCGTACAGCCTGCACAGTGTTTCAAGTTCTGTTTCTGTGAGGGTATTGGTATAGGGCTTGTAATTATCCGTGATAAAAATCCCGCCACCACAGCCCGGCTTTGTATAAATCGGGTAATCAAAAGTCAATGTGAAAATATCATGGTGTATCGTGCGTATCGTAACGCCCAATTCCCACGCAAGCTCCCTTGCCGTTATATGCCCTTTGACAGATAAAATGCTGATGATTTCCATTCTCCGGTGTGCCGTGTCCATACCTATTTCCCCTCCCATTGGCTGTTTGAAAACCGTTCAGGATTGCCAGCCCTAAAAGCACATAAAACATTCAAAAATCCTTTATATGCTTTATAAGAATGGCAATCGTTTTCTATGTAAGTCTGCCGCAGTATGGACCGAACTCATGTATGATTGACAGAATGGTTTCCCTGTCCTCTGCCGCACATGAAACAGCGACTTTCTCCAAGCATTCCAGTTATTCCTGCGAGAGCGTGTTCTGGTTTTTCCCAACGCCGTCCATAAGGAAGTAGCCGCCGTTATATCCCTGTTTTGAAATGACGGGAAGTTCCTCGCCTATGACTTCAAAATCCCTGCTGATTGACTTCCTGCCCACACAGTACCTGCCCATAAGCTCCGATACCGTCAGCTTCTTCCCCGACAGCAGCATACGCTCAATCTCCCTGCGCCGCCGGAATGCATGGTCTAACATTTTCTCACCCCCTTTCTCCGCTGTTTCTGATGTTAATTGTAGATAAAGTAATATCCCCTCTATGGGGGCTTTCCTCAAAAAAATTTCTCTTTTTTTCCAATGCCCGGAAAGGCAAAAACCTTTTCCGGGAAGTAATAGCAAGCACTGCCTGTGTTCCCTCACAGGCTCCAATTTCCCCAACTTCCCCGGAGCGGAAACTTGAAAAAATTGGCTTGTAGGGGGCATATCCCCCTAACCCCCTTTGTGTCCAGAAAATCAAAAACCACCCTGCCGGAATCTTTGATTTTTTTGTACGAATGCCCCATATATGAGGGCATTTATTTTTGTAAAATCCCCTTAAAAATCTGATAAGGAGAAAGCATCAAAAATGGCAAACCGTGAGCGCAAAAATGAACTGAAAATATACCTAAGCGACAAGGAGCAATACATACTGGAACAGAAAGTAAAAATTTCCGGCATGAAAAGCAAATCTACTTTCCTGCGCTGTCTAATTCTGTACGGCTTTGTCTATGACATTGACTACTCCGGTTTGCGGGAATACAATGCCACACTCGGAAAAATCAGCGGTAATCTGAACCAGATAGCAAAACGAATGAACGCAACGGGCAATGTGTATAAAGCCGACGTTGAGGAAGTGAAAAAACTGATGAAACAGGTGTGGGATACACAGAAAGCCATGCTTGCAAAACAACCATCTATGAAACAATAAATTGTTTCTAAATCCCTCCGAAAACAAAACATCTCCGTTCAAAATTTTTCCAAAAATCTGTAGAGGAAAATCACAGAAAAATCTAAAATTAGACAAATTTCGCACCATTAAAAAAGGTGTGCCACAGTGAAGTTTTATTCTTCATTGCAGTACACCTTGATGTGTAAAATCATCCGTAATTCTTTTGTTTTTCTTATTCTATAGAGCGATATTTTCAGTTTTCTTTTTCCCATTATTTGCCTCCTGATTTAACTCATCCCATTTTAATTTTCCAAACAAAAACGGCAGCTTTGCTTTCCAAAGCCACCGCAAAATTAAAGCAATAAAACATGGCTGCTGTACGACGGCTTTTTTTCTTTTGCCGTTGTGCGGCAGATTACTTTATCATTCAGTTTTCTATAAGCTGTTCTTACAAATCCGTGTTAAGAAGTTCAATTACAATGACTTCCGGGCGGTTATTAAAGCGGATAGGAATAATGCTGTTACCCAATCCCCGGCTAACAATCATATTTGTACTGCCGTTTGTAAACAGCCCTGCGTCATACTTTGGAAATATCCCTTGATC
>VSOD01000573.1 GCA_009774655.1 Lachnospiraceae bacterium | reverse complement strand
AGGGCGGGCAGTGGAGGGAAGGCGTGGCTTCCTGGCAGGAAAATGCGGGGAAAGATGCGCAGGCACCCCTGCAGCGGGATCCTGCCTCCGTCAGGGAAACTGCGGAGCCGGGAATTCCTGCTCCCGTGTTTGCGACAGAGGAACTGGAACTGGTGGAAGGCGTCGTACCCGGCAATACGATTGTCGTTCCCGAGGCGGCAGGAGAGTATCTGTTGAAAAAGCTGCTGCCGCCGGTCTGCGTCGGCATGGCGTTATCCAAGGAAGGGCCGTTCCGGTCCGTGGAGGAGCTTAAGGACGTGAAGGCTGTCGCTTCCTACAGCGACGGGACGACGGTTGTCCGTAAGATCGACTGGGAAGAGCCGGCGGAGAAAGAAGCCCATGTGGTACGGGGCAGAGTGCATCAGGAACATTTCCCGGCGCCTTTTGCAGAGCACCGGGCGGATCCGGTCTGCATGTACCGGGACGGAAAGTATTATTTTATTGCCACCAACGATGCGGATAACAACCACACGCTCTACATGCGCTGTGCCGACACACTGGAAGGGATTTTGACGGCAGAGGAAGAGCTTTTCCTGGATTCGGAGACTTATCCGGGTATCGGCGGGCTGTTGTGGGCACCGGAATTCCATGAGGTGGACGGGCAGCTGTATGTGTTCCATGCAGCGACATCCGGTGAATTCTATCATGAGGAATCCCGGGTGCGGAAGCTGCGGGAAGGCGGCGATCCGATCTGCAGGGAGGACTGGTCGGCACCGGTCATGGTGGTGAAGAAAGACGGTTCACCGCTGTGTGAAGAGGGCAAAGTGATATCCCTCGATATGACTACCATTCCCTATGAAGGCAAAACATATGTCATGTGGTCCCAGCGGCAGTTCCTGCCGGTAGATCAGGGGGCGTGGCTGTATCTGGCGCAGATTGACGAGAAGGAGCCGTGGAAACTGGTGACCGATCCGGTATGTATTGCCAAACCGGAGTACGGTTGGGAGAACAACCACACTTATGTGGTGGAAGGACCTTATGCGCTGGAGCGGGACGGCCAGCTGATGATCACTTATGCGGCTGCGGCAGTCGATGCCACCTACACGGTTGGACTGTTAAAGCCTGTGATGGGCAGCGATATCCTGAATCCGGATAACTGGAGCAAGAGTAATTACCCGCTGATGTCTTCCGCCTCCGTGGAAGGCGAGTACGGCACCGGCCATAATTCCTATTTGACCGACGAAAACGGACTGGTATGGAATTTTTATCACATGCGGGCCGGCGTGGACGAACCGAGGTCCTCTGCCGCACGCAGAACACATTTTGATATTGACGGGGAACCGATGCTGGATGTAACGGAGGAGATAGATCTGCCGGAGGCGTTCCGGACTGTGGAGGCGCGGATCGGGTGATGTGACTGTTTACGATGCCCTGCACTTCGCTGCAGGGCATCCTGCTGCATCATACCATCTTGACACAACTTTCTCCATAGTCTTTCAGCAGATGATCGTGCGTCAGGAAAGTCATGCCCTCGGTTTTTGCCTGGGCAATCAGCATCTTATCAAATGGGTCATTATGGGGCGGTGTATTTTCCCAGATTAAAATATGGGAATCCAATAAATATTTCATAAGCTATCTCCATAAAACATCTCTTCAATATCATGATCGAGGGCATCAAAAGTTTCGTCAAAATCACCCGGAAGATTTACGGCCTCTTTCGCAAGGCCAGTTCGCCGGAATACCTGAGTCTGCGCATTTTCTCTTACGGACATAGTTCGGAGAAGGTCCACAATCAGCCGGATATTTTTTTCTGGCTGCCTCTGCATCAGTGTGTATGCTTCCTGTAACGAAGTCATTATTTCCGCCTCCCTTCTTAATCAGCTGGCTAAAGGATAGCATGATTCAGGGTAAAAATCAATAATCCGGCGTACAGCCACAGGTTTTGCTGTTTGTAATTTCTTCTGTTACATGATAAGATTGGAAATGACAGGAAAGCCGGAAGCCGAACTGTCACGAAACAGCAGTGGAAGGCAAACACATGTGATTGCATCGTGAGCGGTGAAATGTTATATTCTACTGGTAAGGAACGGAGTATTTGGGAGACGCATAAGAATGATTACGATAAAGGAGATTGCCAGAGAATGTAATGTTTCGCCGACGACCGTGTCGAATATTTTGAACGGCAAGCCGAAAGTCAGTCAGGAGACGAAAGAAAGAGTACTGGAGACTGTCAACAGATTAGGATACAGACCCAACTACATTGCGCAGGGCCTGCGCAACCAGAAGACGAAGATGATCGGCATCATAGCGGAGGATATCGCACAGTTTACGACGCCCGAGATCGTGGAAGGCATCATGAGTTACTGTGAAGAGAACGGCTATCGCTCTATTGTCAAGAACCTGCGTCTTTATGCCAGATGGAGTGATTCCTGGTACAACAAAGAGGCGGATTATCATGCCATACTGGAGCCGGCGATCAGGGAACTGACCTCGATCATGGTGGACGGGATCATCTATATTGCCGGACATGCCCGGGTGATACACTGCTTTCCGGAGCGCTTTTCCACGCCGGCGGTGATGACATATGCTTTTGACAGTAATCCGGAGATACCG
>VSOD01000572.1 GCA_009774655.1 Lachnospiraceae bacterium | reverse complement strand
GTGTGTGGTAAAGTTTAACAATCTCCTGCATATGGGACAGAATCTGTTTATGGTCTTCTTGTGAAAGCGCGGAGCAGAAGGCTGGAAACAATAGGGATCCGCTATGCTGGGTATCACGGAGCCTGCCATGTTTGGTGTAAATCTGAAACTGAAATATCCGTTCTATGGGGCTATGATCGGTGCTGCACTTGGGGGCGGGTATGTAACTCTGACTAATGTTTTGAATACGGCTCCGGGAACCGCGGGAATTGTCGGGTTTGTCTGTGTGCCTGCGGCCAGTATGCTGAACTTTTTGATCCCTATGCAGAAGATGCCGACTGCTATAATGGCGAGATCATACGGAAGGATATGGATAAAGGCGAGGCTATGGAACGTGTCTGTGAATATTATGGTGCGGACCTGGAAGATACGGTTGCCTTTGGTGACAGTATGAATGATCAGCAGATGTTGGAATATGCGGGGACTGCTGTTGCGATGGGGAATTCCTGTCAGGAATTGAAAGACCTGGCGGATATTGTCTGCGAGAGTGTTGATGAGGATGGGGTCTATTTTGAATTTAAGAGAATGAATTTGATATAGGAGGAACAATGAAATCATTTGAGTATGCAATTATTGATGAACGACCATAAGGAGACCCGCCGCCATATCCCCCATCTTGACGGTATGGACTACGAAGGGGGAGCTGTTTGTTGCGGCGGAGGATACTCCGCAAGGCCACTTTACAGCTGAAACCATGAGAATAAATCAGCTGTAAACCGGTCTGAAAAGATATGGAATCGATCACAGCATTTTAGACAAAATTGCAGTCCCTGATTTGGAAAATCTGCCAATTTACAAATATTTCGAGAGGATGCTATAGTAAGTAAGGATTAAAGTGTAACCGATTTCACATGCGGAAAGCGACCGCACATATTGACTGAAAATGGAGGATGCTACAAACAATGGGTAAGGGGAAGATGAATCAGAAGGCAGCGGCATTGAAGGAGCAGAAGGCAGCGGCACAGAAATCTGCGCAGGCCGGGAAAGCCGGAAAGCCGGCGCAGAAGAAGGGCGGCAGGACAGCAGCGGACAAGGCGGCCGTGGCAGAGACAACAGGCAGGAAGGCAGAAGCGGCAGGTAAGGCAGCAGAAGAAGGTCTGACGAAAATCTTCGAGGAGAGACTGCACAGACACCATGACGAACTGCGCTGGCTTTATATGGAATTATATGAGAATGATTCCATGTTTGCGGAATTGTGTGACCAGATGTATCAATTCTATATGGAAAGAAATGACGAATTGAAAAAGCTGGATACAAACAGGGAAAAAGACAAAGAATGGTATAAGAAGAACGACATGCTGGGCATGATGTTTTATATAGACAATTTTGCCGGCAATATGAAAGGTGTGCAGTCTAAGCTTGATTATATTGAGCAGTGTAACGTGAACTATATTCATCTGATGCCTTTTCTGGATACGCCAAAGGGACGCTCCGACGGCGGGTACGCGGTGGCAGATTTCCGGAAAGTGCAGGAACAACTGGGATCCATGGAAGATCTTGAAGCCCTGACGGCAGCCTGCCATAAGAAGGGCATTAATGTCTGCATGGATTTTGTCATGAACCACACGTCGGAGGATCACGAGTGGGCGCAGAAGGCCCGTCAGGGTGACGGAGAGTATATGAGCCGTTACTTTTTCTATGACAGCTGGGATATACCGGCCCAGTATGAGAAAACGGTGCCGCAGGTCTTTCCAACCACGGCGCCGGGGAATTTCACATGGCTTGAGGATATCGGCCATTATGTGATGACTTCTTTTTATCCGTATCAGTGGGATTTAAATTACAGGAATCCCAGAGTGTTTAACGATATGATGTATAACTTCCTCTATCTGGCCAACAGGGGGATCGATATCATCCGCATCGACGCGGTGCCTTATATCTGGAAAGAGCTGAATACGCCCTGTCGTAATCTGCAGCAGGTACATACGATCGTGCGTATGATGCGTATTATCGGTGAGATTATCTGTCCCAGCGTGCTGCTTCTGGGAGAAGTGGTCATGGAGCCGGAAAAGGTGGTTCCTTATTTCGGATCGGTGGAGAAGCCGGAATGCCATATGCTCTACAATGTAACCACGATGGCCACCACATGGCATACGGTAGCAACCAGAAATGTAAAGCTCTTAAAGCGTCAGCTGGACATTGTCAACGGGCTGCCCAAAGAGTATGTGTTCCTCAACTATCTGCGCTGTCATGATGATATCGGCTGGGGGCTTGACTACGCTACGCTGCAGACGGAAGGCTTCGGGGAGCGTTCCCACAAACAGTATCTGAACGATTATTTCCAGGGGTATGCCGGGGACAGCACCAGCCGGGGTGAACTGTACAATGCGGATCCGGTCACGGGTGACGCCAGATTCTGCGGCACCACCGCTTCCATGTGCGGGATCGAGAAAGCCGGGTTCGAGCAGGACGAGGCGGCCATGGAGCGGGCGGTGAGGATGGATCTGATGCTCCACGCCTACATGTTCATGCAGTCCGGCATTCCGGTTCTGTACAGTGGAGACGAGATCGGCCAGGTCAATGACTATACCTACAAGGAGGATCCCGACAAAGCGGCGGAT
>VSOD01000571.1 GCA_009774655.1 Lachnospiraceae bacterium | reverse complement strand
TCCATCTCTTATCCCACTCATTTCTGAAAATCAACCCTTTCCTGCCTATTCGCTATTGAGTTTCCGAGACTGCTCAGCGCTTTATTCAGCCCTGCCCAGCGCGTCAAATTTGCACAACTGTTCACAGACGCCGCAGCCCACACAGAGCGTCGCATCGATCTTCGCCTTGCCGTCCACCATGCTGATAGCCGGACAGCCGATCTTCATACAGGCCTTACAGCCCTTACACTTCTCAGCATCGGAACAGATGGGTCCGGGATGCTTCACATACTTAAGCAGCGCACAGGGACGACGGGAAATGATGACCGAAGGCTCTTTTGCCGCCAGCTCTTCTGCTATCACTGCCTGACAGATCTCCATATCGTAAGGATCCACCACCCTTACCCGCCTGATCCCCACGGCATGGCACAGACTTTCCAGATCGATCTTCGCACAGGGATCTCCTTTCAGGTTATAGCCCGTGGTAGGGTTCTGCTGATGCCCCGTCATACCCGTAATGGAGTTGTCCAGTATGATCACCGTGGAATTCGATTCATTATACGCAATGTTGATCAGCCCCGTAACACCGGAATGCATGAATGTGGAATCCCCGATGACCGCCACCGTCCTGCCTGCGCTCTCCTTGTCTCCTGCTTTCACAAATCCATGCAGTCCGGAAACAGAAGCTCCCATACAGATCGTCGTGTCAATGGCTCCCAGAGGCTGCACGGCTCCCAGCGTATAACAGCCGATATCTCCCAGCACCGTGAGATTCATCTTTTTCAGAACATAGAAAATACTGCGGTGCGGGCAGCCGGCACACATCACGGGCGGTCTGGCCGGAATGACTTCATCAAGCGCCGCTCCCGCCTGTACGTTCCCGCCCAGCTTCTCCTTCACCAGATTCTGACTCAGCTCGCCGATATTGGAGAACAGGTCTTTGCCGGACACCGCAAGCCCCAGACGCCTGCAATGAGTCTCGATAAAACCGTCCAGCTCCTCCACCACCACAAGCCGCTTTACAGCAGCCGCAAACTCCCTGATCTTCTGCTCCGGCATGGGCCAGATCATACCAAGCTTCAATACCGGATACGTATCCCCGAAGGCCTCCTTCACATACTGATAACAAGTGGAGGAGGTAATGATGCCGCAGGACTGATCGCTGCCCGCCTCGATGCGGTTGATCTTTGTCGTCTCCGCCCAGGCTGTCAGCACCTTTGTACGTGCCTCAACTTCCGGATGACGCTTCTTGGCGTTAGCCGGCATCATAATGTATTTGCCCGGGTTCTTCTCATATTTCTTCTGCGCCGGAAGCACCCTTTCCCCCGTCTCCACCACGCTCTGCGAATGGCTGACACGGGTGCACATCTTAAGCAGCACCGCCGTATCGAATTCTTCTGAAAGCTCATAGGCAAGTTTCGCAAAGGCAAGCGCCTCTGCGGAATCGGAAGGCTCCAGCATGGGAATCTTGGACGCCTGCGCATAATGTCTGGAATCCTGTTCGTTCTGGGAACTGTGCATGCCGGCATCATCCGCCACGCCGATCACCAGTCCGGCATGCACTCCCGTATAAGATATGGTAAAAAGCGGATCGGCCGCCACGTTAAGGCCTACATGCTTCATGGCACAGAAGCTTCTCTTTCCGGAAAGACATGCACCGAATGCTGCCTCAAGCGCCACCTTCTCATTGGGCGCCCACTCCGCATACAGCTCCTCATACTTCGCCGCGCACTCCGTGATCTCCGTGCTGGGCGTTCCCGGATAGCTGGATACGAAGCTGCAGCCTCCTTCATAAAGGCCTCTGGCAACCGCCTCGTTGCCAAGCATCAGTGTTTTCATATATCCTTTTCCTCCTTCATCGTTTTCCCTAATTTTGATCCCCGATGGAGTCTTTCACAGAAACCGTCACCTTCTTCTCATAGCAGGAGAAGATCTCCTCCAGCCTTTTTCCTTCAGGCGCTTTCGTCATCATACTCACCACCGGCACGATCACAAGCCCGGCCAGCATACAGAAGGCGCCGGCATTAATGGGCGACTGCAAAAGCGCCGGAAAGCCCGACCTGAAAAAGATGTTCGCCAGCATCACCACCGTGGAGAACAAAAAGCTCACCCAGCAGGCTGCTTTCGTGGTCCGCTTCCAATACAGGCCGTAAAGGAAGGGAGCCAGGAAAGCTCCGGCCAGCGCGCCCCAGCTCACACCCATAAGCTGGGCGATAAACGTGACGTTGGAACGGTACTGGATCAGCGCCAGCACTACGGAGATTGCGATAAAGACCACCAGCAGCGCCCGCATCCATTTCACCTGTTCCTTCTCATCCATCTCTTTCATAATATTACCTTTAATGAAATCCAGCGTCAAGGTAGAACTGGATGCCAAAACAAGGGAAGAAAGCGTTGACATGGAGGCCGAAAGCACCAGAATGACCACCACCGCGATCAGGATCGTCGGCAACCCTGACAGCATCGTCGGCACCACCGAGTCATACCCGTTCGCCGCAATATCGATCTTATCGTCAAACAGCCGTCCGAAGCCGCCCAGAAAATAACAGCCGCCCGCCACGATAGCCGCAAAAACAGTGGAGATGATCATGCCTTTGTTGATCGCGCTCTCGCTTTTGATGGCATAAAACTTCTGTAC
>VSOD01000570.1 GCA_009774655.1 Lachnospiraceae bacterium | reverse complement strand
TTTGTAGGAGATGATCCGGACTCATGCGGCGTGAGACAGGGAGAAGACGCCGTGGATCGTGCGGGAGGCGATGGTCATGCGGGAGCTGGCCGGGCTGGAGGGCAAAAACTGTAAATTTGCAGAATAAGAGAAAGGAATGGATTTTTATGAAAAAAAGGATTGGCGGCCTGCTGGTGGCAATAGCCGTTTCGCTGGCGGCAGCGGGCTGCAAAGAAGGGGCTTCTGTCCCGGAAAGCAGCGGTATGGAGAAGGAGATGCCGTCTCCTGTATCTTCTGTACAGCTGGACTATCAGGACGGAACTTTGACTTACTCGAATCTGGCCGGGGATCAATCCCGGCGCGAAGTGGAGGAGATCCTGCTGGCTGCCGGTATTCCGGAAAAATATGTGGATATGCTGTTTCTATGGGTCAATGATTTTAACCAGTGCATGAGTAAATGTGAGACATTTCATTTGATAGACGGGTTTGTAACGGAGGATATCCCGGTTGTCGATTACGGTGACTACTATCCGATGTCTACCACATGGTTTAAGACGAATCAGAGAAAATACGGTGATGTACTTTGCCGGATTGCGGCTTTTTTGCTGATGCAGGATCAGATTACGGCGAAAGCGCTGATCGAAGAGGAACTGTGGGAATGCTGGCAGGATACACAATGGCTGTACAGTGACAATGACGCGATCAGTAACAATCCGCTCATTGATTTTGACCAAAAACAGCAGAGCCTCTACTATACGGTTTATAATCCGGTGACGATCACGCCCGGCTGCACGGCGGAAGAGATGGCTGCATGTATTTCAGAGGAGTGGCAAAGGCGGGGGATATCTTTTGCGGAAAGCGGAGTTTCGCTGATCACGATTTGGACGCAGTACGAAGCGCAGACAGCGGCGGCACATGCGGCGGTGCTGGTTCAGGATGGGGACGCATATCTTCTGCTGGAAAAGACGAATCCGCAGTCGCCTTATCAGGCAACCAGGTTTTCAACGGTGGAGCAGGTGAAACAGTATATGTATGAGTCGATTCATATAGAAGATGTCCGTTATGATATGGAGACAGGAACCTATATTGTCATGGAAAATGACCGGATGCTTTAAAACGGAAAATAACGGAGCTATGTTTTGCCACAAAGAAGGAGGCTGACAGGATGCAGATCAGAGCAGCAGACAGGAAGGATAAGGAAATGCTTTCACGGCTTGACAGACACATCAGGCCGGAAGAACTGGAAGTCAATATATCGCTTGGCAGAGTCCTGGTGGCCGAAGAGAACGGGCAACTGGCCGGATGGCTGAGATGGAATCTGTTCTGGGACAATATGCCTTTTATGAACATGCTGTTTTTGCTGGAAGAATATCGCGGACAGGGATTTGGGGGAAAGATGGTTTCTGTCTGGGAAGAGCAGATGAAAGCGGCTGGATATGAATGTGTCATGACGTCCACGCTGTCCAACGAGGAGGCCCAGCACTTTTACCGCAGAAGGCACTATGTGGATGCGGGGGCGCTGCTGCTGCCGGGAGAACCGCTGGAGATCATTTTCGTCAAGGAATTGTGAGCGGCATATAGAGTAGGATTATGGAGATTAACGTAGAAAAGAGGGAAGAAAATGAAAGACTTAAGAGTGGCATTTTTACAGATCGCACCGACGGGTTCGGTGGAAGGCAACTTGGAAAAGGGCAGGACATACTGCAGGATGGCGAAGGAGCAGGGAGCGGATATCGCGCTTTTTCCGGAGATGTGGAGCAGTGGGTATCAGATTCCGGAAGAGACTGACAGGCTGAAAGCGCTGGCCGTTCCACGGAATGGTGACTTTGTGCTGGCATTTCAGGCGTTGGCGAAAGAGCTGCAGATGGCGGTTGGCATCACATATCTGGAAGCCTGGGAGCCGTTGCCCAGGAATACGATCACGCTGTTTGACCGGCACGGCAGGGAAGCCTACACATATGCCAAGGTGCACACCTGCGATTTCGGGGAGGAGTGCAGGCTTACGGCAGGGGACGACTTCTATGTGGCCGATCTGGATACGGAGAAGGGAACGGTCAGGGTCGGCAGTATGATCTGCTATGACAGGGAATTTCCGGAGAGCGCCCGGATCCTGATGTTAAAGGGTGCAGAGCTTGTGCTTGTACCAAACGCCTGCCCGATGGAGATCAATCGGATCTCGCAGCTGCGGGGCAGGGCTTATGAGAATATGATCGGCATCGCCACCGTGAATTATCCTGAACAGCAGCCGGACTGCAACGGCCATTCCACGGCCTTTGACGGGATTGCCTACAGGCCGCAGGATGCGGGTTCGCGGGATACCTTGTTTATGGAGGCCGACGGTTCGGAAGGGATCTTTATAGCGGATTTTCCGATGGATGAGATACGTGATTACCGGAGCAGGGAAGTACACGGGAATGCCTACCGCCATCCTCATAAGTATGGTCTGCTGGTGGCGGAGGAGATCGGGGAGCCTTTTATCAGGAAGGATTACAGGAAATAAATAAGGAAGAAAAGGGATTGACAACCGCAGAATAATGAAGTGAAAAAAGGTGATTTCGTGAAGCGGAAGGTTGAATAAATTCTCTGATGAGCAATTTATTCAACCAAGAGTTTGTGCCGAAGCGTCACAAACTCCTTGATCGC